>JBJXDS010000151.1:0-4315 GCA_046154525.1 Bacteroidia bacterium | reverse complement strand
AAAAAAAATCAGAGTTTAAAAAATTTGTTATTGAAAAATAGATAATTACACGGAAATTAAAATATCTAAAAAGTTTTCCTCTACTTTTGCCCTGTGAAAAAAGTATTTACACTCATATTTAGTTTTTACCTTTTAGCTTTGGCAGTTATGGCTTGTAGCGATAAGGAAGACTGCAAATATGTAAGTACCTATAAATCTATTTCAACTGCAACAGACCATTCCAACCACGACAACGACGTTGAAAAATGTTCTCCTTTCTGTATGTGTGCCTGTTGCGGCTTATCATATAATTTTTCATATTTTCCAACAGACTTAGGTTTAAATTTTCAGACATCAGTTATAAAGACTTCTTTTTATAATACTTGCTTCGTTTCAGAAGTATCATTTTCTATTTGGCAACCGCCAAAGATTAGTTAGTTTTTCCTTAAAAAAATAGGCAACAGCAATACGTAGTATGCGATTGCAGCTTTATATTTTTGCCTATTTCCTATTGCAAATTTCCTTTGCTTCTTAAAAAATATTAATAAAAAACTATGCTCAATAAAATAATAGCGTTTTCTATAAAACAAAAACTCATAATCGGGCTTTTCCTTTTAGCCCTTATTGGTTACGGTAGTTACCAATTTACAAAACTGCCCATTGATGCCGTGCCTGATATTACGGATAACCAGGTTCAGGTAATTACGACTGCACCATCATTAGGTGCTCCTGATGTGGAAAGACTCATTACATTTCCAATAGAACAAGCCAACAGCAACATTCCGGGACTACATGAAATCCGGAGTTTCTCACGGTTTGGTTTGTCGCTTATTACTATTGTATTTGACGATAATGTAGATATTTATTGGGCCCGACAGCAAGTAACCGAACGGTTAAAATGGGCACAGGAACAAATCCCAAAAGGGCTTGGTTCACCTGAGTTAGCACCTGTAACTACTGGTTTGGGCGAAATTTATCAATATGTTGTCAGAGCCAAACATGGGTACGAAACGAAATACGACGCCACTGAATTGCGGACTATTCAGGATTGGATTGTTCGCCGACAATTATTGGGTGTAAAAGGTGTTGCCGATGTAAGCAGTTTTGGCGGCAAGTTGAAACAGTATGAAATAGCGATAGATGCTAATAAACTGAAATCATTCAACATCACAATGAACGATGTATTTACCGCTTTAGAGAAAAATAACGGAAATACGGGCGGCGCTTATATTGAAAAAAAATCAACAGTATTATACATCCGAAGTGAAGGATTAATTGGAAATACCGATGACATTAAAAACATCGTAGTAAAAAACACTGCCAACGGCACCCCACTTTTGATAAACGATGTGGCTGATGTAAGAATAGGAAGTGCTACCCGTTACGGTGCTCTGACTTACAACGAGGAAGGTGAAGCAGCGGGGGCAGTTGTTATGATGCTAAAAGGTGGTAACAGCAGTGAAGTAATTAAAAATGTAAAAGAACGCATAAAGCAAATAGAAAAAACCTTACCCGCAGGTGTAGAGATAGAACCTTTTCTTGACCGAACCAAAATGGTAAACAACGCCATTAGCACAGTATCAGTAAACTTAATGGAAGGGGCATTGATTGTAATTTTTATTTTGGTGTTATTCTTAGGAAATTTCAGGGCAGGAATTTTAGTAGCATCTGTAATCCCTTTATCCATGCTGTTTGCCATAATTATGATGAATATGTTCGGTGTAAGCGGAAACCTGATGAGTCTTGGTGCTTTGGACTTCGGGTTAATTGTGGATGGTGCTGTAATTATTGTGGAAGCGGTGATGCACAGTTTGGTTCATGGCAAAAAATTAGAAAATGTTACAAGAATTAATCAAACTGAAATGGATAATACTGTAAATCATTCAGCAAGCCGGATGATGAACAGTGCAGTTTTTGGACAAATCATAATTCTGGTTGTTTACCTGCCAATTTTTACCCTTGAAGGAATTGAAGGAAAAATGTTTAAACCAATGGCCCAAACGGTTGTCTTTGCTTTGTTGGGCGCTTTTATTCTTTCAGTTACCTACATACCCATGATGAGTGCTTTATTTTTAGGTAAAAAGATTTCTCACAAAAAAAATTATTCAGACAGGATGATGGATTTTTTCATAAGTGGTCATCTTAAATACCTAAAAAAAATAATAAATTTCCCTAAAATGGTTATTGGAATTTCCATTACACTTTTACTTTTTTCATTTTTCATTTTTTCTAAAATGGGAGGAGAATTTATTCCTGAATTACCGGAAGGTGATTTTGCCGTGGAAACACGGGTACTTACCGGAAGTAACATCAACACTACTACGGATGCTTGTTTGAAAGCAGCTCATATTTTAAAACAGAAATTTCCGGAGGTAATAAAAGTGATAGGCAAAGTAGGTAGTGGTGAAATCCCTACCGACCCTATGCCAATGGAAGCAGCCGACATTATGATTATACTTAAAGATAAAAGCGAGTGGACATCTGCCGAAACCTGGGATGAACTTTCTGAAAAAATGAGTGAATCCTTGAAAGATGTTCCCGGTGTTACTTATAGTTTTCAGTATCCCGTTGCCATGCGTTTCAATGAATTGATGACCGGTGCCAAGCAAGATGTGGTTTGTAAAATTTTTGGTGAAAATTTAGATACACTTTCAAAATATTCCAAATTGCTGGGTGATGTGGCTGGTAAAATTAAAGGCGCAGAAAATATTTTTGTAGAACCGATTGACGGACTTCCTCAACTTATTATTACTTACAAAAGAAATTTAATTGCCCAATACGGGCTGAATATAGAAGACATAAATAAGGTGGTGAACACAGCATTTGCAGGACAAAGCAGCGGACAGGTATTTGAAGATGAAAAGCGATTTGACCTGGTAGTTCGTTTAGCCGGTGAGAATAGAAAAGAGTTGGAAGATGTTCAAAATCTTTTAATACCAACATCCAATGGAACACAAATCCCCTTGTACCAAGTGGCTGACGTTTCAATAAAAGAAAGTATAAATCAAATCCAGCGTGATGATGCCAAACGAAGAATTATTGTTGGCTTCAATGTTCATGGCAGGGATGTGCAGAGTATCGTTAATGATTTACAAATGAAAACTGAAAAAGAAATAAAATTACCACCGGGCTATTATATTACCTATGGTGGCGCATTTGAAAATTTGATTGCAGCCAGAAAACGTTTATCCCTCGCGGTGCCTGTTTCCTTGCTTTTGATTTTTATATTTCTCTACTTTGCTTTCGGTTCTTTCAAACAGGGTTTGCTTATCTATTCAGCTATTCCCCTTTCTGCTATAGGAGGAATTCTCTTTTTGGCGCTAAGAGGAATGCCGTTTAGTATTAGCGCAGGTATTGGTTTCATTGCCTTGTTTGGAGTAGCGGTGTTGAATGGGATTGTATTGATAGCAGAATTTAACCGAATAAAAAATAGCGGTGAAACCGACACAAAACAAATCGTATTGCAAGGAACAAAACACCGTTTGCGGCCAATACTGATGACTGCCTTTGTAGCTTCCTTTGGTTTTTTACCAATGGCACTAAGCACAGGTTCGGGTGCTGAAGTGCAAAGACCTTTAGCAACTGTTGTAATTGGTGGGCTTTTAATTGCAACATTCTTAACGCTATTTGTTTTGCCAACCCTCTATATTCTCTTTGAAAAAATTGGAAAGAAAAAAAGAGTAATCAGCACAACAAAGATCATCACAACCATTTGTCTATTGCTAATTGCCAATTGCCAATTCGTTTTTGCTCAAACGCCAATCACCTTACAAAACTCTATCGAAACAGCATTGAAAAACAATTTGCAGGTGAAAAATGAAAAGTTGAATGCGGAGTATCAAAAGAAATTAACTGCATTTAAAGCCGATATTCCGCAAACCAACCTGACTGGCGAATACGGACAAATTAATTCGTTTTACAAAGACACCAAGTTTGGGATTTCCCAAGGCATTAGTTTTCCCAAGGTTTATACCAAACAAAACCAATTGCAAAATGAAATCTATAAAAACAGTGTATTGAATATTGCTCTGAAAGAAACCGAACTCAAAAAACAAGTGAGTGATGTTTTTTATTTATTGGTTTACCTGCAACAAAAACAAAAAATCCTTTTGCAGAACGATAGTTTGTATGCTTCGTTTCTGGAAAAAGCAAATTTGAGGTTCGATAAAGGCGAAAGTAATATCTTAGAAAAAACAACCGCCGAATCACAGCGCGGACAAATAGCCATTCAGTTAAACCAGTTGAAGAATGACATTGAAGTATTGCAACTACAATTTCAATTGTTGCTAAATACCGAAGCGGTTTTCATACCAATAACTGACAATCCAAAACTAAA
>JBJXDS010000150.1:0-17779 GCA_046154525.1 Bacteroidia bacterium | reverse complement strand
TCTACTGAGTTTTTGGTTATAAATTTATAACTGAATATATTTTTGGTTTGCCCAATCCTATGAGTCCTATCCACGGCTTGCCTTTCTACCGATGGATTCCACCATGGGTCGATGATAAAAACATAATCGGCAGCAGTTAATGTAAGACCAACACCACCTGCTTTTAACGACACCAAAAAAATTGGTATTTCAGGCGTTTCCTGAAATATTTTCACTTGCTTTTGGCGTTCTTTAGAACTAAAACTTCCATCAAAATAGCAATAGTTCAATCCCTCTTTATCAAAAGCTCTTTTGATTATTTGAAGTTGTTGAACGAATTGAGAATAGATTAAAATTTTATGACCACTTTCAATGGCTGTATGTGTTCGGCTAAGCAATTCAATAAATTTTCCGGAACTTCCTTCATAATCTTTATCTACCAACTACGGATGATTGGCCAATTGCCTCAATTTTGTTAATCCTGCTATAATATTAAATCGAGCTTTGTTAATTCCAACTTCCTCAATATTTTCCAATACCTGATTGCGGAATTGAGATTTCAATTCTTCATAAATAGTTTCCTGCTCAGGTGTCATATCACAGTACATAACTTGTTCTGTTTTTTCCGGCAATTCTTTGGCCACTTGCTGTTTGGTCCTTCTTAAAATAAAAGGTTTTATTAAGGTTTTTAGCTCGGCTAATTTTGCTTCGTCATGGTCACGTTCTATTGGTGTAACATAGGTATCTTCAAAAAACTTTAATCCTCCTAATAATCCAGGATTTACAAAACTTATCTGCGACCAAAGGTCACGAATTGAGTTCTCCACCGGTGTGCCGGTAAGCACCAATCGGTTATCTGCATCGAGGTTGCGAAGGGTTTTGGAGGTTTGACTGTGTGGATTTTTAATGTTTTGGCTCTCATCCAAAATGATATAATGGAATCTGAAATTGATAAACAATTCTTCATCGTTTCGCACCGTTCCATAAGTGCTGATAACTAAATCGTATTTTTCAAAATGCTCATTTTCTTTAACCCTCGCCTGTCCGGTATGAATAAATACTTTTAAGTTTGGGGTAAATTTTTTGGCCTCATTTATCCAGTTATAAATAAGGGACGTTGGAACCACCAGCAGTGATGTGTTGCTTGGTTTAGAAACCAATTTGGGTTTAGTTTTAGGTTGGTTAAATAAGGATAATTGAGCAGCACCAGGTTTTGTTTCCACAACTTCCGGCTCAATCGTTTCATGACTGGTTTCTTTTTCATTTTGCAACATGGCAAGAGTTTGCACTGTTTTCCCCAAGCCCATATCATCGGCCAAACATCCACCAAATCCGTATTCCTTTAAAAAATAAATCCAGTTGTAGCCTGCAATCTGGTAATCGCGCAATGTTCCTTTTAGCCCCTTGGGCAATGGCTGTTCTGCTATTTCTTCAAACGATTTTAAACCTTCCAGTTTGGTTTGTATACCGGAGGTGGTTTCAAAACTACCCAGCAAGCCCCAATGTAATTTTTTAATTCGTATGTGTTGGCCTCCTTCGTCATACCTCAAAATTCCCTGAAACTTAGTCATCCATTCTTGGGGTATCAGGGCTATTTCGCCATTGGGCAATACAAATTCGCGGTTGTTGCTTAGTATATTTTCTTTCAGTTCCAAAAACGGAATTTCAAAGTTTCCAAACCACACTTTGGTTTCCAAATCAAACCAATCGGCATTTTTGGCAATTTCTATTTTCAGGTTTTTTTCACCCAAAAAATAAACTTCCTTACCCATGTTTTGGTTTATCTCAAAGCCTCGTCCTATTAAAGCGTTTTTTTGAAGTTCCAGCCATTCAATGGTTCGGTATTTTTGAGCAGTATCGGTAGATTCAGTTTTTACCAAACCTTTTTCTTTTAATATAAATACCGACCCCTCCAATTGCTGTAACCCTATGGATTCAATAAACTCTAGCTTGTGTTCCTCCCAATCGCGGCTTCGTCTTATTTTGCGGAACAAAAACGAATCTCCTTTCTTTTCATAAATGGCATGTGCCATTTTTTTGGAATGGTAAGGAAAAACCTGCCCGTCATATTTAAACGAAAGGATAAAACCATAATCGTTACTCAATACTTTTTCTAGTTTTAAAATAGCCGAGGCTTTATGCGTTTCCTGAATTATTTCAAACCCTTCGGCTCTTACATTAAATTTTTCAATAAGTTCTAACCCAAATTTTTTAAAAAAAATTTCTTCTGACCGACGGGCTACCGCTATGTAGTATTTGGTAATAAATGGTGCTATTTTTTTACCCTCCACATTCTTAAGCACTATCAACTTATCATCAATAATAATATGAGCCGGGTCATAAGTAAGTATCGCACTATTTTCCATCAATTTCAACCGCTCGTTGTTCACTTTTATGGTTGCATAATAGCGTGTTTCGGCTTCCATGCGGTTAAAATGAAACAACACACTCACATGGTCTTTGTGTATGGTAAGGTGCCTGGCCGTAGGGTTTTTGGTTTCGCTGCTAAAGTATAATTTAGTAGGGTTAATAAGTTCCAAAGCCTCGCTAAGCCGCAGTTCAATAAACGGGCGAATAACGTTGGCAATGGTTTGTTCATCGCATTTTTTTTCAAAAAACTCTTTTGGCCTGATGGCTCCTTTGCGGTAGAATTTTTTAACAATCCGTTCGGGGGTTATTTCTTCTAAAATTTTGATGGCTTTAAAATCATTTTCTTCCAGCAAATGGCTGTAAAGATTGGCATTGGCGGCAATAAGTCGCTGATGAGCCAGCGAAAAATTACCGGCCGCTGTTACCTCCACCAAAAAAGGTTCAATCACCAGCCCCAAATATGGGTGTTTTACAATGGAATACAGAAAAGCAATAGTTGCCTTTTCAGAAAGTATCATTTAATTTTTGAAAGAGAATAAACCCTCAAAATTAAGGGATTTGGAGTTGTGTTTTTAAAAAATAACGCAGAGTCACAGAGAATAGGTAGAACTTGGATTTACCTATGGAATGGAATATTTTTGAGGAACAAGCCCTAATGGAAAGTTTATGAAATCACCCCGAATTGAAGAAATTGTAATTCTTATTCTTCTTGCTTTTATATCATGCAATAAAAAAGCATCGAATGAAAAGAAAACGCCATTTAATAAAACGGGTGATGCCTCTTTAATAATAACTGTGAAACCAATAAAACCAGATTTAATTATAGCTAAATTTGACTACCCAAATATTATTATTTATAAAGATTCCACTGGCTACAATGGCTATAATATAAGATTTACAGATGATGGAATTATTAAGGATGAGGGGTTTTGGTGTGATGCTAAGGAAATAATTTATCCGGAGACTTTTCAAATAGATACGATTAGGTTAATGCCTGGAAAATATCCTCAACTCATTTTTAGATGGATTCAAGAAGGTTACAATAGTTACGGATGTGGTAGTGGAGGTTCTTATTCAAAGACAGAGGTTTTTCAGATTTATGATTTAAATAAAATGGATGAAATATTTATAACTTTTCCACTCAATGAATCTGCGGAATCACCGTGTCCAAATGAATTGGATTCAGCCACAATAGTAGATGCGGGAGAACCTTATCCAGTTGATGAGCACCATAGTCAATTCAGAATTCAATTAAATAAACAGAAAAAGACTATAACTATAGATAATCTCATCTGGACTCAAAATGGCAAAAATGAAATTTATCCTGACAATGTAGGTGGAACCTATATTTTTAACGGTGACCATTTTGAATTGAAAAAGTAAAAACTCTGTGTACCTCATTTTCTCTATCCCTCCTTATTTATTCACATATTTTAGATTTAACATCTATAACAATCCTAAATAAGCCCACACTGATAAATATCATATTGATTGTATTGCTGCCTCCTCTACCTTTGATTGAAATATTAGTACCATGAACCAAACACATATTCATTTACTTGTTACTCATCTACCTATTTTTGGCTCCATATTGGGTGGGCTTGTTCTTTCGCATGGCCTTTGGACCAAAAGCAACCATACAAAAATAGCTGCTTATAATGTTCTTATTATTGCGGCCATTGGCGCTGCCATAGCCTATTTTACAGGTGAAGCTGCCGAAGAAACCATAGAAAATATTGCCGGCATTGCCGAAACTATGATTGAAGAACACGAAGAAACTGCAGAGCTAGCTTTCATTTCCTTAATGGTTTTGGGAGGTACATCGCTTATCGGACTTTTCTTAAGCTTAAAAAAATCAGCATTGGCCAATAAAGTGGCGATGGTTGTTTTACTTATTTCACTTGTTAGTTTTGGATTGGTGGCTCGCACAGGCTATTTAGGTGGACAAATTCGTCATACAGAGGTTAGCCCTGACAGCCCCAACAATGCTTTACAGCAAGGCGAAGGTGAGCAGAACGATGATTAGTTAATTTTAAAAAAATAAAGGTTTTTACAAACTAACGAGGTTTATGCTCACATTCAAAAACATGAAATTGGAAAGATCGTTAATCATGGCATATTTATCATTGCCAATTACGCCTCTATGAAAGTCATTTTTATTGGGGCCAAGATAATCCAGGTTATAATTTAATACAACGCTATACCCGGTTTGAACTGCAATCCACAAAGATTTATAAAGCTTATGCTGATACTCTGCTTTGGTTCTAAGTTGGCCACGTCTTAATTCCATATTTTTCACATCTGTATTAATATTTAGCAATCTATAACTTGCCCCTTCCAGTTCAAACCCAAGGCGGCACAGGCTATTTTGATTAAATGAATATCTATACCAAGCCCTTGAGGGTAGTAATATTTCAGTTCCCCATTTTTTTGATGGGGCTGTGTAGTTAAATAGTATAACTGGAAGTATTGTAGCCATTCCTCCACCGTAAGACCTGGATACTCCTAATGCCCAGTTTTTCCTATCATGAACCTTTTGTCCATACATGGCGGCTATAGAGTATTTTAAATACTTAATGGGTTGCATTTTGTTCAACGAATAATCTCCGTTTAAATCGACAGATCCTGCAAAAATCATAAAGCTTTTAGCATTAAATGGTTTAAAAATGGAGGTACTAATTCCTGAAGTGGTTAATTCGGTTAGCTCACCTCCGAATTTGTGACTGAATATTGGCGAACTGTGACTTTCTTTTAAATAATTTGCTTTCCAATAATTTAGTCCAAGCAGCCAAACCAATTTCGTTTTATTAATTATAGGTAATCTTGTATTAAATCTTAAACCTCTGGCATTTTTAAACTTGGTATTTTCCACAAAATCTACCTTTTCATCACTATCAAAACTAGCTATTGACGATGATTTTAAGGTTTGCCCAAACTCATAGTCATATCCAACGGAAATTACTTTATTAGGGCTCATACCTTCAATTCGGGCTTTGCAATATTCCTTTGCCTTTACTAATTTTTTAGAAGTCAAAGAATCTTTATTGGCCCAACTGGTTTGAGAAAAAACAAGTAGAAGGAAAACAAGTTTACGCATAATTTTTTCTCCAAATGTATTTAAAATTTTGACATTATAAAATTATTTGGGTCAACAGGTTTTGTTACATTTGCTAAAATTATAAAAATGCCGATTGACCTTAGAAGCGATACAATAACCCGTCCAACACCTGCTATGATTGAGGTTATGTTCAAAGCCAAAGTGGGTGATGATGTGTTTGGTGATGATCCGGCCGTAAATAAATTACAGCAATTAACTGCGGATTATTTCGGCATGGAAGCAGGCCTGTTTTTTCCCAGTGGAACCATGGCCAATCAGGTGGCAATTAAAACACATACTCAACCAGGCGATGAAATAATATGTGATCAAACATCACATGTTTATCGATACGAAGGAGGTGGAATTGCATTTCATTCGGGGGCTTCGGTTAGGCTGCTATTTGGCGAACGGGGAATTTTTACACCCGATGATGTGGTAAACAATATTAATAATGAAGACGTACATTTTCCAAACACAAGGTTAGTAACTATTGAAAATACTGTGAACAAAGGAGGAGGAATTTGCTGGACAGAAGTACAACTTTCAACCGTTTGCGAGGTGGCCCACAACCATAATTTAAAAACACATTTGGACGGGGCAAGACTTTGGAATGCCATAATAAAGACAGGCCAAAACCCTAAAGATTATGGAAAATGGTTTGATACTATTTCAGTATGTTTTAGCAAAGGATTAGGCTGTCCGGTGGGTTCGGTTTTGGTGGGGAGCAAAGATTTTATAGCGGCTGCACGAAAACACCGCAAACGGTTTGGTGGAGGGATGCGGCAAGCCGGTTATTTAGCGGCAGCCTGTATTTATGCCTTGCAAAATAACATTACCCGATTGACCGATGACCATCAAAAAGCCTTAAAATTGGAAACCATTTTAAAATCATTGTCAGCCGTAAAAGAAGTGATGCCGGTACAAACCAACATTGTACTTTTTAAAACCGAATCGGTGGCCAAAGCAGAGGAGATTTTAAAGTTATTAAAGGAACAAAACATTCTAGCGGCTGCCACAGGTGGTGGCTGGGTACGTTTTGTAACCCATTTGGATATTTCAAGCGAGATGATGGAACAAGTGGAGGGGGTTTTGAAAAAGGTTTTAGTATAAATCAAAGTCATTAAAATTAAAATAACCTTGAAATCCTCCGGATTTTTTTTATTAATCACATCACTTTATTAACCATTATTTATAAAATCAGTTTTTAGATTATTTTTACACCCTAATTTTTTACGATTGTAAAGCTGTGGCTCAAAAAATTTTTATCAATTATTCGCAAGACCCAGATGATATAAAGCTTTTTCAAAATCTTTATCTTCATTTGGGCATCATCCGCGATTTTGAAATATGGCACGTTGGGAAAATTTTAGCAGGTACCGATAGGCAAGTGGAGCTGGATAAACGCTTTGCCGAAAGTGAAATAGTACTTCCCATTTTAACAGTTAATTATTTGAATGATGAAACCTGTATGCAACAATTTGCCAATGCCCGCCTGCAGCAAAAAAAATTATTTCCCCTTTTGGCCAGTTCCTTCGACATTGATTCGTTTGACGATTTAAAAGATTATGACCAGAATATAGTGCCAAACGACAAAAGTTTTTTAGAAACCGCCAACAACCTTGATGTTGCCTGCACTCAAATAATCAGGGAGCTGCGAGGCAAAATATTAGGAAAAAAGGCGGCCAAAATCGGAGGTCTTGCTGATTCACGAAAGTTCCTTTATATTCTAACGATAATACCTATTGTTTTAGGAATAGCCACCGGTATTTATTTTTATAGCCAAGAGCAATTATCAAGCATAGCGTTAATCGGCAGTTTTTTAATTGGCAGTATCAGTTTATTTCCTCTCGCCAAGCTAATATGGCCTACCAATGTATCTACCCAAAAAGTAAAATAACCTCTATGGAATTAGATGAAAAATTAGAACAGTTTATTAATAACCAACGCAAGGGAAATCGGTTTATGCTGGTGGCCGTTTTTATTTTTATAATTTTAGCAGCCTCTACCTTGTTTTTTAGTACCCGATTATCTGAATCTGAAAAAACACTTAAAGCTAAGAACGATAGTCTTATAGTAATGAAGCAACATTTGGACACTATAGCCAATCAAAGCATGATTATGGGAGAATCGCTAACCCGACAACTCGAAAGCCAAAAATTATTTTATGATGGATTAATAAAATATTCGCATGAGCAAGATAGCATTTATTTTTCAACCAAAAAAAGAGGAAGGCCGTCGTTAGATTCCAATGCCAATAAATTCAGATTGTTTCATCAACTTAAACCTAGGGTTTATGTTCAATATCAGGGTGAAATGGAACAGGAAAAAAACAGAGTTTTTGCAATTTTAAAAGAAAAAAATAAATACAAGTTGCCAGCACCCGAAATGATAGATTTAAGTTATGAAAAAGAAATTCGATTTTTTAACGAAGATGATGAAGATTTGGCTAACGATTTATTAAAATTATTGGGCAGAGAATATACCATTGTAAATATAGAAAGTACATCACCCCTTAATCAATTAGAAGTTTGGATAGGTCAACCTAAAATGATGGATGTTCAACAAAAGTATGACATGATTAAGGGAAAGTAATTGAGAAATAGAACCAAATATCCTGGATTTTCTTTGCAATTAACAACCAATTAAGTCATATGATAGGCAATTAAATTTATCAATTTGTAGTAAAAAAATATTTTTTTTTTAAAAATAAATATATGATCAACAATAATAAAATGAAGCTAACCAAAGAGCAACATGAAACACTACTTATCATTTTAAAAACTCGTTTTGAGAATAATATGAACCGTCATAAAGGGCTTACTTGGACTAAAGTGCAAACAAAACTGGAAGCTAATACTGAAAAACTTTGGTCACTCAATGAAATGGAAAGAACCGGAGGTGAACCCGATGTTGTTAGTTACGATAATACGTCTGGCGAGCTTATATTTTATGATTGCTCAGCCGAAAGTCCTAAAGGTCGTAGAAGCCTATGTTATGATCATATGGCACTAGAGGCAAGAAAAGAACATAAACCAGAAAATAGTGCTATTCAGATGGCATCTGACCTAGGTATAGAGATATTATCGGAAGAGCAATATAAGGAACTCCAATCACTCCAAAGGGAAGGTGGAAAGTTGGATACCAAAACATCGAGCTGGATAAATACACCAGCAGATATTAGAAAACTTGGTGGGGCTATTTTTGCCGATTATCGCTACGGTAATGTGTTCGTGTATCACAATGGTGCAGAATCATATTATGCTGCCCGAGGGTTCCGTGGATTATTAAGAATCTAAATGTTATTAATCCATCCAAGTGTGAGGCTACTTATTTATAATAAGAGTTTAAGCTTAAAAATAAAAATTTTCAATGGAAATGGATGAATCGAATAGTAGATTATAGTTTAATTGCTTCGGGAATGATAAAATAAGTTGAAATTTATTTGACTATTTATAAATCTCTACAAAAACTTCGCCTTTACTATTTATAGAAGCCCGATACATCCCTTCGGAGTTAAAAGGTAGTTCAATATTTCCACTTTTGTCTAGTGCTACCAACCCACCTTCTCCTTTAATATTTACTAATTTATCGTACACTACTATATCGCAGGCTTGCTTCAAACTTAATCCTTTATATTCCATGAGGCACGAAATATCATATGCCACTACACTACGTATAAATAACTCGCCGTGGCCTGTACAGCTTATCGCACAGGTTGTATTATTGGCATAAGTTCCAGCACCGATTATGGGACTATCACCCACCCTTCCATATTTTTTATTGGTCATGCCACCTGTGCTGGTAGCAGCTGCCAGATTACCAAAACTATCTAATGCCACGGCTCCCACGGTTCCAAATTTTTTATCATTTAGTTTGGCGACATGGTCTAAATTATACTGGTCGGTGTCTTTTACACTTTGCCATTGGTCGTATCGATTTTGAACAAAAAAGTAATCATCATCGGCCATTTCAATGTGTTTAGCTTTGGCAAATTCCAAGGCACCAGATGCGGTCAAAAAAACATGTTCACTTTGGTCCATCACGGCCCTAGCTAATTTTACAGGGTTTTTAATATTTTGAACTGATGACACGGCCCCGGCTCTTAAATGTTGGCCTTCCATAATTGAGGCATCCATTTCATGTTGTCCTAAGGCATTAAAAACTGCACCTTTTCCTGCGTTAAATAAATAACAGTTTTCTAAATATACTACGCTAGATTCCACAGCATCAAGGCTTGTTCCGCCTTGCTTTAAAACTTGGTAACCTAAATTAACGGCTTCTTTTAAAGCAAAAGTATATTCAGCCTCTAACTCAGGGGTAAGCATTTTTTTTAGAATAGTGCCGGCACCGCCGTGTATTGCTATAGCTATGGGGTTTTTCATTTGGATTGCAAAGATAATCCAAAGTCAATTTTTTATTGTGACAATATAATTATATATAAAAAGATGCGATA
The DNA here is from genome assembly GCA_046154525.1 of Bacteroidia bacterium. Classification (GTDB taxonomy): domain Bacteria; phylum Bacteroidota; class Bacteroidia; order NS11-12g; family UBA9320; genus JABWCE01. Next base: position 7,880 of record JBJXDS010000150.1, on the reverse strand, counting down.
AAGTGTATTTATTCGTCTTTAATAATAAGTAGTCTTAAATTTGCAGTTAGAAAGTAATGAGATATTTTATAGTATTATTATTAATTTTTTCTGGAATCTTTGCGAAGGCTCAGGTTACAGAATACCATCCAAGTATTGGGTGGGGATATGTGAAAAGCCAGAGTCTTACAATGGTAGATGGGATGTGGTATAATACAGAGTTTGCTGCCGAAAAAGGTTTCGATTATATTTTTATTTTGAACCATCTGATGGATTCGGCTATGGCTTCTATACAGGTATTCAATTTAGAAGATGAATATGTGAAGGCCAAGAATACCGATACTTCCATGAAAGTTATTGATTTACCTTTTGATGTAAAGGAATCGGGAGTTTACCGTGTTTTTTTTGGTGTAAATGATCAAAAGGGGAGTGTTAATAAACATGATGTGCAGTTTATGTTAGTTAGGAGAAAAAAAGTATAAAATTCTTCTTGTTAAAATTGGGTAATAAATTATTAATAAAAAAAGCCACCAATCGGTGGCTTTTATTATTAATAATTTAACTAGAGTGTTTTATAATTCTTCAGCTACTTGCAAAGCCTCAAATAAGTAAGGGTCTTTTTTTAGGTTTTTATACCATTCTTTAGCTCTTTCGTTTTTAGCTTTATCACTTTCCAGATCTTTTTTATCTTCGTCGAGCGTAGTAATAATAAGCTCCGAATTTTCTTTATTAAGGTCTTCCAAACTTTTCGATTTTTCTTTTCTTTGTTTTTCTTCCGCCATATAGGCCTTAAGATTTAAAGTAACTTCCTTTCGTTCGTTCTCTGCTTTAATACGTTTTGCATTTTCATCTATAAGGTTAAATACCTTGTTAGATTTAACTCGTTTAACAGAATTAGCTTTTATAGCGGACAAATTTGAAATGTATGTATTGTAAGGTTTGTAGCTGGCGGGTTTTATCTTATCCCACACCATAGGGTAATCTTGTTCCCCTTCACCCGATTCAAGATAAGTGAAATTATCGGGCAATTCAATATCAGACAAAACTCCTTTGAGCTGAGTGGCCCCACCATCAATTCTATAAAATTTTTGAATAGTAATTTTTAATGAGCCAAATTCGGTGGCCTCTTTGCTGCGAATAGTTTCATTAAGGTCTACAAACCTTTGAACGGTTCCTTTTCCAAAGGTGTGGTTGCTTCCTATAATTACAGCACGCTTATAATCTTGCATCGCAGCTGCAATAATTTCGCTGGCAGAGGCACTAAACTGGTTAACCATTAATACAAGTGGCCCATCCCATTGCACCGATGGGTCATGATCTTCTAATGATTCAGGGCTATCATCGCGTGATTTAACCTGAACAACAGGACCTTTTTCAATAAAAAGACCAGACATAGTAACTACATCCTGCAAAGAGCCTCCTCCATTATTTCTTAAGTCAAAAATAATACGACCAACACCGGCCTTCTTAAGTTTGGCTATTTCTTTTTTAACATCATCCCAGCTTGTCCTGCCACCTTTTCCATTCATATCCGTATAAAACGTGGGAAGGTAAAGGTAACCGGTTTTTTTGTGATCATTATCTTCTATAACAACTGATTTAGCAAAGGTTTCATCCAAAATAACAACATCACGAATAATTTTAATAACCTTGATCGTTCCATCCGGTTTTTTAATGGTTAGCCTCACCTCTGTACCTTTAGGTCCGCGGATCATTTTAATTGCATCGTCAATAGGCATATTAACAATATCAACCGGTTCACCAGACCCTTGGGCTACTTTTAGAATGATATCTCCTTCTTTAAGTTCGCCTTGCAATGCAGAGGGGCTACCAGGTACAATTCTCATTACTTTTATGAACCCATCTTTTTCCTGCAACGAGGCCCCTATTCCTTCCAATTGCCCCGACATGCTTATATCAAATTTTTCTTTTTCGGCAGGAGGAAAATAATTAGTGTGGGGATCAAAGATGGAGGTTATTGAATTTATATAATAGCTCAATTTTTCGTCAGGCTTAACCTTGTGCCACCGATTTACAAAATCTTCCTGTGATTTTAAAACCCCACGTCGGGCTTGAGTTTCGAGGGTATCCATTGAAAGTATTTTTATAATTGTATCTTTTCGTGCCTTTGAAGATTCCTGAGTTTCAATATTAGTGGCCAAGCGAGTCATCACTGCATACTTCAACGATTTTCTCACCCTCTCTTTTAGCTCGGCATCATCTTTTGCATAGGGTTGTTTGTCGTCAATTACAAAAGTTTCATTAGAGGTAAATTCAATAGGCTGGGATAAAAATTCACGGAACCAAATCTGATTTTGATTGATTCTGCTTTCATAAATAGCCATGGTTTTATCAAAAAATTCATAACTGCCTTCTTTAGACAGGTCATCAATTTTAGTTTTATAAAACGAAAGTTGATTAATATCTTTTTCTGTAAAAAATCGTTTGTTTCCATCCAAAACTCCTAAAAACTCATCAAATACTTTTTTCGAAAATCCATCATTAATATCTGCAGGATTATAATGGAAAGTTTTAAGATTTTCTAAAATAGCTGGTACCAGAAAACTTTTGCCAGATTCCTGAGTTTTTATAAAAAAACCTGTTCCAATTAAGGAAACGGGAACAAGTACAAGTAGAATTTTTTTCAATGTCATATTAAATATACAAAAGCAAATTTCTCAATTAATATTGTTTAGATACAGGTTGTATTGGTTATAAAAACGTTTTATTTCGATTAAATCAAGCTATTGGTGTTTCGGTTGGTGGTTCTAATTCTACTTCAGCTGAATCCTTAACTTCAGGGGTTGGTTCCAGCACTATTGCTTCGGGCTTATCCATGTATTCCTGATAGGTGGTTTTGGTATCAAAGGGTCGCTTGCCAATAATTCCCTCCAGATCTTGCTGGAACAAAATTTCTTTGGCCAACAAGGCTTGAGCTAAATTTTCTAGGTGCTCGCGATGTTCAATAATTAAATCTTTTGTTCTTTGATAAGCTTCTTCAATAAGTTTGCGAACTTCTTCGTCAATCATTTGAGAAGTATTTTCTGAATACGGTTTACCCATTAATCCATACTCTCCGGCATCATCACGAAATGAAATATGGCCAACTCTTTCATTCATTCCATAAATAGTAACCATGGCGTAGGCCATTTTGGTAATTTTTTCCAAATCATTTTGGGCACCAGTTGATACTTTTCCAAAGAAAACATCTTCGGCTACGCGACCTCCTAAAGTCATACACATCATATCAATCAATTGCTCGGAACGATATAAGTATTGTTCTTTAGGTAAATACTGGGCATAGCCTAAGGCAGCCACCCCCCGCGGAACAATTGATACTTTAACCAATGGATCTGCAAATTCAAGAAACCAACCTGCTATGGCGTGTCCTGCTTCGTGGTAGGCCACAATTTTCTTTTCTTCAGGGGAAATAATTTTATTTTTCTTTTCAAGGCCACCAATTACACGATCAATGGCATCCTGAAAATCAGGCATGTTTATCTCTGTTTTATTGTTACGAGCTGCTATTAGTGCAGCTTCATTGCATACATTCGCAATTTCAGCCCCTGCAAAACCCGGAGTTTGGGCCGATAGTTTTTTAGGGTCAATATCGGTACCAAGTTTTAAGTTTTTTAAATGCACTTTAAAAATTTCTTCACGTCCTACCAGATCAGGGCGATCGATAGAAATTTGTCTGTCGAATCTTCCAGGCCTTAGTAACGCTGAATCTAAAATATCAGGGCGGTTTGTTGCGGCTAATATTATTACCCCAGAATCAGTTTGGAAACCATCCATTTCAGTGAGTAACTGGTTTAAAGTATTCTCACGTTCATCATTTCCTCCTTGAATAGCACCTTTTCCTCTGGCTCGGCCCACGGCATCTATTTCATCAATAAATATTATACAGGGTGCTTTTTCTTTAGCCTGCCTGAATAAATCACGAACACGGCTAGCTCCAACTCCCACAAACATTTCTACAAAATCGGAACCTGATAGTGAGAAAAAAGGTACATTGGCTTCACCAGCCACGGCTTTTGCCATAAGGGTTTTACCAGTTCCCGGAGGGCCAATTAATAAAGCTCCTTTAGGTATTTTACCCCCTAAGTCAGTATATTTTTTTGGATTTTTTAGGAAATCCACAATTTCCATTACTTCCACTTTTGCTTCTTCTAATCCAGCTACATCCTTAAATGTAATGTTTACTTTGGTGTCTTTATCGAACAACTGGGCTTTGCTCCTTCCAATATTAAAAATTTGGCCGCCGGGGCCACCACCTCCACCAACTCTTCTCATCATAAAAAACCAGAACAGCCCAAATATTGAAATCATTATTATCCAGGGCATAAACTCCTTAAGATAATCACTACGTATTTGTGAGTCAATAATTACACGTTTGTCTTCGGGTAGATTTTGCTGGGTGTTATTTACCAAATCACTAAAGGTTTTATAATCTCCAATATCATCCAACACATAGTTGGCTGCTTTTGTATCGGCAAAAACACTTTCCTCTCCAAGGTCTTTTTTGTATTCTGCTTTACTTTTGGCCGAGTCGGTTAAAAAGACTTCAGCTTTTTGACGGTTAATTACTACAACTCTGGCTACATCTCCTTTATAAAGCAATTGCTTAAGTTTTTTTGTATCAATGGTTTTGGCAGCATTATTAGAAAAGTAGGAAAAGAACAAAAAAACGACTGCCAATATGCCATAAATCCAGTAAAAGCTAAATTTAGGACCTACTGGTTTTTTAGGTCGGTCTAGAGGATTGTTGTTTTCGGGCTTCTTGTTATTATCGTTTGGGGCTTGATTGCGTTTGAAAACGATGCGGGTTTTTTGTTCCGGCTTAGGTGTTGGTTCTTCCATTTAATATTATGTAGTGTTTATTAAAACAATTGATATGCCAAAAGGATTTACAAACGTAGCCTAAATATTTACGATTTTTAATTTTAGATTTACGATTTGGTTAGAACATTGCAAAAACCTGATTAGATAAATTTTTTTATACGGGTTACCTTATGCTATATATCTTTGTAGCCATTTTTTAGAAATTATGTACGATACTCTTAAACCCGTTTTAGAAAAAGAATTAGCCGATATTAAAGAAGCAGATCTTTATAAACGCGAACGAATAATTGCTTCACCACAAGGGGCCGATATAACGTTGGCCGATGGTAGCAAGGTTATAAATTTTTGTGCCAATAATTATTTGGGATTATCATCACACCCGAAAGTAATTGAAGCGGCAAAGAAAGCTATAGATAGTCATGGTTTCGGGATGAGCAGTGTTAGGTTTATTTGCGGAACCCAGGATATTCATAAACAATTGGAAAAAAAGATTTCTGAATTTTTAGGAACGGAAGATACCATTTTGTATGCTGCTGCTTTTGATGCTAACGGCGGAGTATTTGAACCTTTATTTGATGATCGGGATGCCATTATTAGTGATGCATTGAACCATGCTTCAATTATTGACGGAGTAAGGCTTTGCAAAGCCCAACGTTACCGTTATAACAATAACGACATGGCCGATTTGGAGGAAAAATTAAAAGAAACCCAAAATTTAAGGCATCGGATAATTGTTACAGACGGGGTTTTCAGTATGGATGGAATCATTGCCCAATTGGATAAAATTGTAGCTTTAGCTGAAAAGTATACCGCTTTGATAATGGTGGACGAATGTCATGCGAGCGGGTTTATAGGGAAAACCGGACGGGGAACCCACGAACATTGTGGGGTGATGGGTAAAATTGATATTATAACCGGAACTCTTGGAAAAGCTTTAGGCGGTGCATCAGGCGGTTTTACCAGTGGTAAAAAAGAAATAATTGACTTATTGCGTCAGCGGTCACGACCTTATTTATTCAGCAATACAGTGGCTCCGTCTATTGTCGGAGCTTCCATAGCTGTTTTTGATATGCTGAGCGAAACCACAGAATTGAGGGATAAATTAGAGACAAATACAAAATATTTCCGTGAGCAAATGACTGCTGCTGGATTTGATATTAAACCCGGTGTTCATCCTATTTGCCCATTGATGTTGTATGATGCTAAGTTGGCTCAGGATTTTGCGGAGCAACTTTTGGCCGAAGGTATTTATGTTATTGGTTTTTATTTTCCGGTGGTGGCCAAAGGTTTGGCAAGAATACGGGTTCAAATATCCGCCGGACATGAAAGGCATCATCTGGACAAAGCCATTGCAGCTTTTACTAAAGTGGGTAAAAATTTAGGCGTCATTAAATAAAATCCGCTTTTTAAAAAAATTAAAAATGAAAATTGACCTAAAAGGAAAACAAGCCCTCGTGTGTGGCAGCACCAAAGGAATAGGGAAAGCCATTGCAGTTCAATTGGCGGCATCAGGAGCATCGGTAACTTTGGTAGCCAGAAATGAATCCATTTTAAGAGGAAGCATCAACGACCTTGACACTTCCAAAGGACAAATTCATAATTATTTGGTAGCCGATTTTTCAAAACCCAATATATTGGAGGAGGTGATTAATACTTTTATCCTAAAACAAAAAACCGTTCATATTTTAATAAATAATACGGGTGGCCCACCTCCGGGGGCAGTTTCCATGGCAGATTTGGATGAATTTACCGATGCCTTTAAAGCCCATTTATTGTGCAATCATATTATGGCCAAAGCTTTAATTCAGGGAATGAAAGCTGAAAAATACGGTCGGATAATCAATATTATTTCCACCTCCGTTAAAATGCCTTTGAAAGGTTTGGGAGTTAGCAATACTATTCGCGGAGCGGTGGCTAATTGGAGTAAAACTTTAGCAACGGAATTGGCCCCATTTGGAATTACAGTAAATAATATTTTACCGGGAGCTACCAAAACCGAACGCCTAACCGGAATAATAAGTAACAAAGCCGAAAAGGCTAATAAAACTGAAGCCGAAGCCGAGGCTGAAATGCTACATGAAATACCAGCAGGACGATTTGGAACGCCCGAAGAACTCGCTTATGCCGCTACGTTTTTAGCTTCGCCATGGGCGGGGTATATTACAGGTACGAATGTGGTAGTGGATGGCGGAAGGACTGGGTGTTTGTAGGCATTTAATTATCTCTTTTTACATGGACAATTCCCTTAACAGTATGGGTGCTTAAATCAACAAAATCCATGAATGATCCACTAATTTCAATATCTACAAAATCACCTTTTGATTTTCCGTATTGCAAATTAAAAATAATATTCAAACCGCCTGGAGCATAATGAATATCAGCAGCACTAAAGTTAATATCTAATAAACCATATTTGCCGTTCGTTTTTTTACTGGAACTAAGCTGAAAATAATCAAGTCCATATTTAGCACTTATTTCAAAACCACCACTTTTATCATAACATTCGATTAAACTAGTTATTATTTTAGCTGGTTTCCCATCTACAGAATATGATATGTACTCTCCAAAAGAATCACATGCTGCTAATACTCCAAAATTTGAAATCGGCTCACTTAGTGTTCCTTCAAAAATATTTGTAGTAAGAAATGTAGTATAATCAAAACCTTTTACGCCATAATTTCCAAGTTTGCAAAAGGGGATTTTTGTATTTATTTCGCCATTATTAACAGAAAAATACATTGGATTTTTTCCAACTTCTCTAAATACAATATAACCTTCTTTTACTACCTCTCCTTTACAGTTTTTTAAACTTCCCTAAAGTTTAAAGGTTTTTTCATCCATCAATTTTATATTAGGTAAAGTGGTTTCACTGGTAAATGGCCCTATTGATTGATGATATATTTCATCACCACATCTATTTCTAATTAATAACGTCATTACCTCATTGAGGGGAACCATACCTGTGGCCCAACCTTTATCATCAGTTACTTCATATCCTGTCGTTCTATCCAAACTTTTCCTTTCAATTTCTAAAAGAATACCCATTAGCGGGTTAGAAT
>JBJXDS010000149.1:0-2894 GCA_046154525.1 Bacteroidia bacterium | reverse complement strand
GGGGTTAAGTATTTCATTCTCCCAAATAAGTAAATCCTGTAAACAAGAATTTACATTCCCATCGCCGGTAATTGCATCCAAATAAATTACTTCCTGATATTCTGAAGTGCTGTCGGGTAAAACATAAGCACTTTTTGCGCTGGAATAGACATAACCCTTTGTGCAGTTATCTATTCTTTCGCCTTTTACTCTTCTTGTGTTGTACACTCTGGTATGTGTCATTCCAAGCGGACTAAAAATATTATCATTCAAATATTCAGAATAAGTTTTACCAGAAGCTTTTTCAATAATGATAGAGAGAATTACATAACCTGTGTTACAGTATTCGAATCTTTCATTCGGCTGAAACGATACTTTTGGTTTATGTTCCTTCATCACTTCAATAACATCATAATTTGAAGCAAACTTTGATTTGTTCCAATATTTTTTTAGCAAACCCATGTATTCAGGCAAACCCGAAGTATGAGTAAGAAGATTTTCTATTGAAATACCATTATAAGGAAAATCAGGAATGAATTTTTGCACTGAATCGGTTAAGGATAATTTTCCACTTTCCTCCAATTGTAAAATCGACATTGCTGTAAACTGTTTGCTTACTGAAGCCAAATCGAATAATGTAGAATCGTTAATTTCATTTTTCAAATTAAAATCAGCATAACCGCAATGCTTCTTGTAGATTGGGTTCCCATTATCAAGTACCATTACGCTACCATTGAAAGGTTTTGTTTTGCTTTTTAAATATTTTTGTGATAGCAGCGAATTAACCTCCATTGAAAATTCAATTTGGTTTATTGCTTTCGGCATTACACATTTCTTGTAAATAAGTGGGGGATAGGTTTCGCCAAAGCCTTCTATTTTTCCTTTCTCCGAAAAAATGAAACTGAAATAAAGTGTTGTTCTCTTGTCCTTCTCCATTTTCAATTTCGCCACATACTCATATTTTGAAGAATAAGTGACGGTATCAATAGTTGCCTTGCCATACTTTTCATAGTATGAACTAAACTCATTTCGTAATTTCTTTTTTGAAACAAATAATTTAGCCCACCCCACCCAAGGCTGCTTCATAGCCTTATAATCATGATTATTATAACCGTTAATTACTTTTTTCACAACATCCATTCTTATATCATTCTCCATATGTTGAGCTGATGAAGTCTGACATAGAAAAAGAATGAACCCGATTGAAAAAAAGTAATTTTTCATGAAACTATTTTAGGGAAGCTGCAAAATTATCATAACTCCAACGCTGAAAATTGTAAAAATCGAAAGTGAGTTCTTTGTTGGAAAAATATTGTTTTGGGGTAAGCCCAATTGATTCCTTAAAGTCATGAATGAAATGGGACTGGTCGAAATATTTTAAATGATATGCCAACTGAGTCAACGATTCTTCGCCATGCTCCTTAAAATCCAATCCTTTTTTTATTCGTTGAATCTTGATAAAATCTTTAGGTGAGATTCCTACTCGTTCTTTAAAAAGGATTCTTAATCCTGTTGACGAAATATTTAATAGTGAGCTTAAACTCTGAACATTCCAAATTTTACTATGCACAATCATTTGGTGTGCAGCCAAAATCCTTTTATCTAATTCCTCATGAAGTAAATTTCGCTTTAAGAATCCTTCAATTTTATCTGTTATACCTTCGTCATTTTTGCATTGCATTAAATTTTGAAACAATTTATTCGCCTCATCCTTTTTTACTAAATCAAATAAATCGGTTGCATTTATTTTGCTTATTGAATGCAAGCAATCCTTTAAAAACAGTTGCAAATAATGAGGACTGAAACCCAAATTTATTTCGTGATAATAGGGACTCATTCTATGAAACTGAACCTTCCTTACCAAGCCGTAAACAGAAATTGATGGCTGCTTTATCCAGCCGGCATCTGTTTTGGTATGGCTTTGTCCATTTAAAATTACCGAAATTCCTATTTCACCATTTGGAATGCAAACATAAATGTGTTCAGTGCTATCATTTGACAAATCATAAATACTTCGCAAGTATTTATTTGACAGAGCTTTTGTTTTATGATTAATTAATCTGTATTGCATTGCAAATTTTAAATTTCAAAGTTTTGTATCAAATAGCGGTCAAAATTATCATTTAGTTTATTTTATAGTCATTGTTCATTGTTTGGTTGTCTTGCTAGGCTTGCTTGTAACGTTTTCGGGCTTGGCGAAGGTGGCGATTTTCACCACAAATGTTGATGCGGAGAACCAAACTTTGATTAACCACAAATGTGTCTGCAGAGCACTGAAACGCCACTTTTGCCAAACCCGTGTTAGCGGTAGTTTTTCTTGTCGTCAATGTTTTCAACTTAAAATACTTTGAACTTGTTTTTTTAACTCTGGTAGAACCTTTTGTCCGAACCATTCATTTTTAGCTTGCCAAATATTGTTTCTTGGTGAAGGATGTGGTAAAGGAAAGTAATTTGGTAAATAGGTCTTGAAATGGTGAACAGTTTCTGTCAAGGTGCTTTTTGCTTTGTTGCCCAAATAATAGTTTTGAGCAAATTGTCCAATCAGTAAAACGAGTTTTGCATCAGACATTAAGGCCAATAATTTGTCGTGCCACAATGGTGCACATTCAGGTCGTGGCGGCAAGTCCCCAGTTTTACCTGTCCCAGGATAACAAAATCCCATTGGCATTAAAGCGATAATATCGGCATTATAGAATGTTGGTTTGTCTACGCCTAACCAGTTTCGCAAGTTGTCTCCACTTTTGTCGTTCCAAGGAATACCAGTATTATGAACTATTCGTCCCGGTGCTTGTCCGATGATAATTAGTTTACTTTTGGGACTTGCTGCAATAATAGGATTTACACCATCTTTAAGATGTTGTTTGCACTCTTTACAGTTTCTTATTTGTAGTAAAAGTTTGTCCATTGTTGTGTCG
>JBJXDS010000148.1:0-6001 GCA_046154525.1 Bacteroidia bacterium | reverse complement strand
TCAATACTAATAAATATAAAATTTATGGTCATTTTATAGGCACTGATCATTCCAATGTCAAGAAAACTCAAACCGGTATAGGAATGCAGCCGTTTACAGGTTTTAATATTTATCCTAGTGAACAATGGGTTATTTCCTTTGAAAGTTCAGTACTTGTAGGAATAAATACTATAAAAGACAGCAGGAATACCAACCACGTTCTTTTTGGCCAACCTACCCATGCTGAAAAGCCTTGGGTATCATACGGCCAATTATTCTTTCTGCGCACCGCTTCCATCGGTTGGCGGTTTTAATTTTTTGTTCCCTTGTAATTTTATAAAAATTAACGTTGGTTTGAAACACTGTAATTTCAGATGTCAATTTCTCAGTTTGCTTTTTTAATTTTACTTGGTACAGCCGTTTATTTTTTTGCAAAAAGTATTGGCAAAATACGCCGTAATATTTTTTTAGGGAAAGACCAGGATTTGACAGACAACAAAGCTGCTCGTTGGCGAAACATGGCCTTGATGGCGTTAGGCCAAAAACGAATGTTCGACCGGCCATTGGCTGCTGTTTTGCATATTTTTATTTATGTAGGTTTCATCCTTATAAATCTGGAGGTTTTAGAAATTTTTATTGATGGGGCTTTGGGTACCCACCGTGTTTTTGAACCCCTGTTAGATGAATTTTATTATTTCCTTATTGGTTTTTTTGAAGTTCTGGCTTTAGGTGTTTTGGTAGCCTGTGTTGCGTTTCTTTATCGTCGTTATATTTCGAAAGTTCCCCGACTTGTTCACCCCGATTTGGAAGGGTTTCCGGTAAAAGATGCCACCCTAATTTTGTGTATTGAAATTGTATTAATGGCCGCTGTATTGATTATGAATATTACAGATGTAAACCTTCAAAATGCAGCATGGTTGCCAGTGAGTATGTGGTTTGCACCTCTGGTTCAAAATATTGATGCCGAAACCTTGCATAGCATTGAACGCTTTGCCTGGTGGAGCCACTTGGTGGGTATTTTATTATTTCTAAATTACCTGCCGTTTTCCAAACATTTTCATATTATCACGGCATTTCCCAATACCTGGTATGCCAATTTAAATCCGAAAGGTAAGTTTGAAAATATGGCTTCTGTTCAGCAGGAGGTTGCCTTGATGATGGATCCATCGGCCCAGCCACCCGAAGGCTATGAACCACCCACCAGTTTTGGGGTAAAAGATATTAATGACCTGAGTTGGAAAAACCTATTGGATGCGTATTCCTGTACTGAATGTGGACGATGTACTTCGGTATGTCCTGCCAATATTACCGGTAAATTGTTATCACCCCGTAGGGTTGTAATGCAGGTGCGTGACCGTATGGAAGAAGTGGGACAAAACTTTGATAAACATGGCACGGATTATTCCGATGGCAAAGACCTCCACAGCTATATAAGTGCAGAAGAACTGTGGGCCTGTACCACCTGCAATGCCTGTGTGGAAGCCTGCCCGGTGCAAATAAATCCAATGGAAGTAATTTATGATATGCGCCAATATTTAGTTATGGAAAAATCTGAAGCCCCGGCTGAACTTAACGGTATGTTTACCAATTTGGAAAATAACGGAGCCCCCTGGCAATTTTCGGCTATGGATAGGGGAAATTGGGCTAAGGAAGGATAGGCCTTTTTGATTGATTATATTTGCAGCCAATCTAATCCCTTGGCAATATCCCTTTCAGTAAATGATTTTTTATTAGCATCGTCCCAAGGGATAATTTTAGACGTGAGATCTCCTGGCGAATATCAACACGGACATATTCCCAATGCCATAAGTTTTCCAATTTTTACCGATGAGGAACGGGCTATTGTAGGAACACTTTACAAACAAAAAGGAAAAACAGATGCCATATTAAAAGGTTTGGAAATTGTGGGGCCAAAATTGAAGGGGCTTGCAGAAAAGGCCTTGGGATTGAGTAACGGAAACCCCTTAAATATTCACTGCTGGCGGGGTGGAATGCGAAGCAGCAGCATGGCTATTTTACTACAAACGGCTGGCATAGAATGTTCAATTTTAAAAGGAGGTTATAAGGCCTATCGAAACTATTTCCTATCCGAATTTGAAAAACCATGGAATTTTAAAGTGATAGGGGGCAAAACAGGAAGTGGAAAAACAAGGGTGCTGGCCGAATTAAAGAGAATGGGTGAACAAGTGATAGACCTTGAAGCCCTTGCCCATCACAAAGGTTCTGCTTTTGGCAGGATTGGAGAGTTACCACAACCTACTTCAGAACAATTTGGGAATAATTTATATGCTGCCTTGCAAACATATAGCATCGAAAAAAATATTTGGGTGGAAGATGAAAGTCACACCATTGGAACTGTTTTTATCCCATCTGAATTTTATAAAAATTACCGAAATTCACCCTTATTGGTTTTAGATATTCCGTTTGATGAAAGGTTAAACTATTTAATGGAAATTTATGGGCGGTTTGATGCATCAGAAATTAAAGAAGCTTTTGAAAGGATTACGAGAAAATTAGGGGGCCAGCATGTAAACGCTGCAATTGAAATGATTAATACCGGTGATTTAAAATCAGCTGCCGCCATAGCCTTAAAATATTATGATAAAACATACGTATACGGCCTGGAAAATAAGGATACAAGCCATATTTCTATTTTTCCGTTTGAAAATTTTGAACCAGAACGAATTGCCAAAAAACTGTTAGAAACATCATGAATGATTCCATTAAATTAACCCAATTTAGCAGCAGCTCGGGCTGTGGCTGCAAAATACATCCCGGCGAGTTGGAAGAAATATTAAAAAACCTAAAAACAGGCATGGATTTCCCTAACCTGATAGTGGGGAACAGCAGTGCCGACGATGCCTCAGTTATGAAACTACCCAATGGTGATTTCCTGATTCAAACCTCTGATTTTTTTACCCCCATTGTGGATGATCCGTTTTTGTTTGGACAAATAGCCGCAGCCAACGCTCTTAGTGATGTATTTGCCATGGGAGGAAAACCACTGATGGCAAATGCCCTTTTGGGTTGGCCTACTGATAAACTTTCACCTGAAATTGCTAACCAGGTTTTAAAAGGCGCAATAGAAATTTGCAACCGGGTAAATATTCCCCTGGCCGGAGGCCACAGCATAAAAATTCTGGAACCTATTTTTGGATTGTCGGTTATTGGTATTTGTAAACCCATTCAATTAAAAACCAATAGTGGAGCCAATGCTGGAGATATCATTTATATTACAAAACCGATTGGTACTGGCATTCTGGCTTCGGCTTTAAAAAAAGGAAAATTAAGTAATGAAGGTTTAAAAAATTTAATTTCTGTTACAACCAAAGTGAATAGTGAAGGAGCTTTATTTGGTAATATAATTTATATATCAGCCATGACCGATATTACTGGGTTTGGGTTTTTGGGTCATTTATTGGAAATGTGTAAAGGGGCCAACCTGGGGGCCGAAATCAGTTCATCATCTGTCCCGGTAATTGCTGAAGCCAAAGCCCTGGCCGCCCAATTTATAATGCCCGATAATACTTACAGAAATTGGAATGCATTTGAAAAACAAACCAATAATTTGCCTGCAGACTTATTTGCTTTGGTAAATGACCCGCAAACCAATGGAGGATTGATGGTGGCGGTGGACAAAGGCTTTTATCTGAATTTTGAAACTTTTTGTGAAAAAGCGGGCATAACATTTTTTAAAGTTGGCTGTTTTAATAATGAAAAAGGAGTTCAGTTTAAATAAGTAGTAATTTTGAAGCTGCAGAAAATCTAGAACCAATAACTCAGAACATAGAACTCTAAAAAAAAATGAATGATACTCTAAAGACAGACCTGCAAAGCCTTAAAGGCGATTTAATATTATTTAAACCTTCCATAAGGGAAGTTGCCAGGGATATTATAAAAGAAGGATTATCAGAATATCCCATTTTTATAGCCCATCAAATTAAAATTCCAATTGGTGAAATAATATTGGACCACTCAGAACTAGCCATGAGTTGGAGTATAAGCGCTTCTACCATTGAAGAATTTATGGAGAACAAACTTATTGAACCCGGTAAAGATGAACTTTTTAAAACAAGCTATAAGGACCCTGAAAAAAACATTTGTATTTTTATAATTTCAGAAGGTGGAGCCAGTTTTGTTTTTGTGCCCTATGAAGTAAGCATTAACCCCGAAGAAAATTAACCTGGGAACTTTTTTTCAAGCACCAATTTCCGGTAATCAAAAATAGTTTTCATATACATTTTTCCAAAAACACGATAGGCTATGATTCCTAAAAACCCTAATGGGAATTTTAAAGTTACTTCATCTGTAATCCTTGTGCCTCCTTCAATTTCTGAGAGCAAATGTTTGTGTTGCCAAAAAGCAAAAGGGCCTTTTAATTGAGTATCAATAAAAAATTTAGGGGCTTCTACTTCTGTAATTTCTGATAAAAAGGATGAAGGAAAAAAGCCAAACAATTTTACCCTAATTTTTAAAATTTTACCCGCAAAAATAGGGGTCAAACCATTTTCCGATTCCATTTTCATTTTCAAATTTGGATTGGTTAAAACTATAAGATTGGCGGGATTGGAAAAAAAATCCCAGGCCTCAGCTATTGAAACTGGTATTAATTGCTCCGATTTAAAATGATGCATAATTGGTTTCAAATTTAGGCTTATTTGTTCCATTCCTCAATCAAACTACCCCGTTCCTCAATCCATTTTACCCTTTATATAAAGTGGTAGTAACTTAGCATTAGATTTTAGAAAAAGTGAAAATGGACAAGTTAATAAACAAAGTATTTCTAACGGTGATGGCGGCCTTTATTTCTATATTGGCCATGGCCAATGGCGACGATGATAAAAAATCAAATTCAAAAAAACCTCACATCAAGGTTGAAAATAAAAAAGCATTAAAATTAAATAAGTCTAAATCTGAAGATACCCTAACCTATGATGAAAAGGCTATTGACGACACCTTAACATTTGATGATAAAAAAAATGTAGATGATACTCTCATTTTTGCCGATGATGAAATGAACTTTATAGACAAGTCGAAGAATAGCAAAAGCAATAATGAATTTTCACTACTCCCAACCGAAAAAACAAACACACTCAACCCGGTTATTTACCCCAATCCATCGTTTGGTCAGTCGGTAATTGAGGTGAACACACCCGAAAGCACTGTCACCCAAATCACCATCACATCTCAGGATGGTGTATTAATAAAAAAAGGAAATACCTCAAGTACCCGCTATGATTTAAAGGATTTGCCAGCTGGCAATTATATAGTTACCATTCAAAATGGCAACGAACTTGTTCAAAAAATATTATTTGTTAAATAAAACCGTATACTTGTGATATGCAAGATGGGGCCAATACTTTACGTTCTTTGACGTTATTTGTGTCGTCACACTTTATGTTCAATATTCTTGGAAAATTGCAATCAGAGATATTGAGTAATGAAAAACGAGAAGCAATTTCTACCCTCACACTTTATTCAAGATTGGTTAGGCAAGCGTGTAACTTTGGATCAAAAGAACTAATTCCCCTAAGGGAGGAAGGTCTATTTTTAGAAAATTATTTAAAATTGGAGAAAGAAAGGTTTCGTGAAAAATCATTTGAGTATTCGATTTCAGGATTTGATACAAATAAGGTTTATATCCAACCCTTTATCCTCCAACCCTTGGTAGAACTAGCACTGTTAGGTAGTTTAGGCGTTAAAAATAATCATTTAAACATTGAATTTAACAAAACCCTAAATACCATTCGCATTGAATCGGTAATGCTAAACACCGAAATTCATGAAAAACTTAAAGAAAAATGCGAGGTAGCCATACGGAGGTTGGAATTTTTTGAGCATCACTATACCCTTTTAGAGGTAAAGCAAGGATATAATCAGGAAATAAAGTTAAACGACAACACAAAATAATAGTATTTAGAAAAATTAACAAAACATTTTCCAAAGGAAAAACAGCATCTTTCACTATAAAGCTTAAATTTTTTAACCCAAAAAAAAGGGAGATATTTATTTTTTAAAAGAT
>JBJXDS010000147.1:0-24402 GCA_046154525.1 Bacteroidia bacterium | reverse complement strand
ATTATAATGAAAAGAAACATTTTCAAAGGTTATGCTTTCTTTGAAATCGGGAACAATTAATGAATCCGGATTTTCATGTATCCCATCTTCAGCATTTAACACATCGTTAATCCGCTCCATAGATGCCATGCCTTTTTCTAATCTAAAATAACATTCACTCAACGCTTTTGCTGGGGGAATCAACTGGCTAAACATGGCTATATACATTATGAACATTTCGCCACTTAGCCCAAAATCATTATTTAAAATTAGCCTACCTGCAAAAATCAAAATAGCTGATATTACAATGGAAGCCATAAATTCACTGAGTGGTGAAGCTGCATACTCGCGTTTTAAAACTTTTTTGGTCAACCTAAAATGGTCATCGTTCTTTTCATCAAAATGAGAAGTGCTTTTTCCTTCGGCATTAAAGGCTTTAATAATTTTTATCCCCCCCAATGTTTCTTCAAACTGAGATATAACATCTCCTAATTTTTCGGTACCCAATCTGGCAGCTTTTTTTAATCTCTTTGCCAATCGGCTAATGATATAACCACTAATAGGTAGCACCACTAAAACAAAAAGAGTAAGTTGCCAACTAATATAAAATAATAAGCCAAACGGAATTAATAGCATAAAAGGATGTTTCAACACCATCTCCAATACCCCTATAAAACTCCATTCCACTTCCCTTACATCATTGGTAGCACGGGTTATTAAATCTCCCTTTCGTTCTGATGAATAAAAACTCATGGGAAGTTTTAAAAGTTTGTGGTACATAAGCCCCCGCAAATGACTTGCAATGCCTGCCCGCATGTAGGATAAGCCTGTAAATGCCAAATACAAACTTAAATTTTTGAGCAAAAACATGGTTACTAACATGCATGAAAAGAACACAAGGGAATAATAACTCCCCCAATCCATTATTTGAATTTTTAACCATTCATTGGCCTCGGCCAATAAACCGGTTTGGGCAATTGTCGATTTTTGAGCCGAGGAAGCTGGCGTTAAATTAAAAATTATTTGCAGAAAAGGAGCGACTGTCATGATGGAAAACGCCCCAAATGCCGATGCTAAAATATTAAACCCAGCAAACCGAAGCCTGTGCATCGGAAATTTATTAGAAAAAGAAAAAAGATATCGGATGTTTTTCAAACCGGGGGCAAAGGTAACTTATGAATTGCTAAATTGCTTTATTGTTTTCTGCTCTTGTGCTGAGGAACTCTGTTGTCATGCTGAGGAACGAAGCATCTAATAAATTAAGATTCCTCGTTCCTCGGAATGACAGACATAGAAATTAACTACAATTTCAAGAATCTCGCCGAATAAACCATTTCATTTGCTTTTACTTTCAAGCAATATATCCCTTTAGGCAATTCTGAAATATCAATTTTATTGGATTGAGGATTATCATTCAGCATAAATTGTCTTCCTGTCATATCAATAATTTCAAAGATTTGAGCATTTTGAACATCAGCTATAATAAACGTTGAAGATGGATTTGGATAAATTTTTATTTTTTGATGTGAGATTTTCCCTATAGATGACGTACCAATCATCATTTCATCTAAACAGAAATAAGCCGGGGTATTCATCCCAAACGTTCCATTGTCGCTCGACTCTAATTGAAATTCAATTCGTTGTACTTTATTAAAGAAAAGTGCATTCATCCCACTCCATGAGTTAAGCAACTGTTTAGGGCTTTTGCTATAATCGGCAAGCATCATAGTAGTGGTATCTATTGCCCTGTTTTGAGCATCATAATAAATCATGCTAAGTTTTAAAAAATCAAGGTCGTTACCTGTTGCCCCACCAAATTTCTTACTAAAACCACTTCCATTTTTCATGTCTTTAAAAGTATAGGTGCTATTGGTAATATTAAAATTAATGAACCATGACTGCTCAGGTCTATGGTAAGGTAATCGGATACTGGCACGGCCATAAGCCACCGCATAGCTACCTTTGGGATTAATTGCAATACATTGAGCCTCAAATCCAGATTTTGAGGTATCCTTTTGACGACTTAATGCCCATCCACTCCATACATTCCATTGGGTATTGTAATTGTTTTCAAAGTACAAACCGTTGTACAAAAACCCTCCTGATGTATCTTTCTGCCCATCCCAAATACTATCGGTTTTTAAAAAATCTAAATTTTCAAAATTGCGGCGATTAAAAACAATTGAATTTTTTGGCGACCAAGTATTAAAATCATCTATAGCCACGTACGTTGGGGTATTAATCCCAAATTGGCCCACATCACTTGATTCGAAAGTTAAAACAAGGCTATCAGAAATTTTAAAACTTTCTAAATCCACCCAAGTCCAATCTTTTAAAATATAATCTTTAGAGTTATCATCATTTTGAAAATCGGCCAAATAAAACCGTAATGAATCTGATTTCACTCCGCCAGAATAACTCATAATTTTTATTCTGTACCAGTCTTTATCATTACCTGTTGTACCCCCAAATTTTTTGGAAAAGGCCGAACCAGCTTTAATATCTCTGTATGTATAAGTGGTATTGGTTACATAAAACCCAGTTAATTTAGTTGGCTTTTCGCATTTAATAGTACCACCTATATAACACACCGCATAGTTTTTTGTACCATTAATTCCACCACCGGTTATACTACTGTATTCGTTGGTAAAACTATTTGTAACGGTATCTGTATTATTTGAAACCGCTATTCCAGACCAGGATTTCCAGGCGGTATCATAACTGTTTCTGTAATAAAAATGTCCATTCCAAAAGCCGCCTTTCTGGTCGCTGCCGTTGTAATGTCCATTAGTTTTTAAAGAAACTACATCAAACGTGGAAACATTGGTCCGCATTTCGTTTTGGGCAAAAGTTAAAGAACTGAAGGCCAAAACCACTAAAAGAGTAAAGATTGATTTATACATGTTTTTTTTAAAGTTATATGTTCTTAATGCTATGTTCTAAGTTTTTGCCAACGTTCTAAAATATCAACCCGCAGGCCTTAGAACTTAGAACAAAGAACTTAGAACAAAAACCATCGGACAACCCCCAAAAAAGACTAACTATATACATCAGACTTTTTCAGCTTTTGTTCCCGAAAGCCTCTAAAATATGTTTGATTGTGGTAGGTTTTCTGACTTACTCCTGTTTTTTACGGCCTTCCCATCCGCCTAAGGCGGACAGTGGCTTTGAGTGTAAAAAACATTGGCGGAGCTTACAGCATCGGGCAATGTCCCGGATTTTCACCGGATTCCCTTTTAATCTCGCCCAAGGCGAGACCCAAAATCAATGGCAAAAGTAAATTAATAATTGAAATTTAAGAGAAATATTTTTATGAATAAGTTGCCACAGATTCACAGATTAAAATTTGTTTCAGATTGAATCAGATTGCAAATTAAAATTTGCTTTTTAATAGTAAATCTGTGAATCTGTGGCTAAAAATTTAAATATTATTTACTTTCGGACCAAACTAAAACCAAATAGTGAAATGAAATATTCAGAGGAAAAATACCCACTACAACAGGAAACATATCAAATCATCGGGATTTGCATGGAAGTTCATAGTATTCTAGGATTGGGTTTATTGGAAGTTGTTTATAAAGATGCTATAGAGTATGAATTAAAGCTTAAAAATATTCTTTACGAACGTGAAAAGAAATATCAGGTTCGCTATAAGGATGTAATTTTTCAAAGATACTTTAATGCTGACTTTGTAATTTTTGATAAGATATTATTAGAAGTTAAAGCACAAAAGGAAATAGCCGATGAACATTATAAATGGGTTTTAAACTATATGAATTTGTCAAATTGAAATGTAGGTTTGATTGTAAATTTCGGGAAAAGTTCATTAGAACATAAAAGGTTAATTTTATAAAAATGCCACGGATTCAGAGATTAAAAAAGTATGTAATACTTTAATCTGATCTAATCTGAAACAATTTTTTTAATCTGTGAATCTGTGGCTTAATAATTTGAATTGAACTTAGATTAATTCGTGATAAATTGTGGAATTCGTGTCCCTCTATTTTTTGTATTTTTGCCAAAACTTCTCCCACCCTTGACGGCAATCACAAATCCAGCAATCCTAATCCTTGAAGACGGCACAAAATATATCGGAAAAGCCATTGGAAAAATAGGAACCACAACCGGCGAAATCTGTTTTAATACCGGGATGACCGGTTATCAGGAAGTATTTACCGACCCATCTTATTTCGGGCAAATGCTTTTGGCCACCAACGACCATATTGGAAATTACGGTGTAAAAAATGAGGAAGTAGAATCGGATTCCATAAAAATTTCTGGACTTATTTGTAAAAACTTTGCCAACTACCATTCACGAGCCGAAGCCGATAAAAGCCTGAACGATTATTTTATTGAAGGCAATTTGGTAGGTATTTCAGATGTAGATACACGGCAAATTGTAAGGCATGTCCGCAGCAAGGGGGCTATGAATTGCATCGTTTCGAGCGAAATATTGGATGAAGTAGAATTAAAAAAACTTTTGAAAGAAGTGCCATCTATGGAAGGTCTGGAACTTTCTTCAAAGGTGACTACTCATAAATCCTATTTTTATGGAAACCCTGAGGCTAAATACAAAGTGGCCGTTTTAGATTTAGGTGTAAAAACAAATATTCTGCGTTGCTTTGCCGAGCGGGATTGCTATATGCAGGTATTTCCCGGCACCACTAGTTTTGAAACTATGATGAAATGGAATCCAGATGGATTCTTTATTTCCAACGGCCCTGGTGATCCGGCCCCGATGGATTATGCCATAAAAACGGTTCAAAATATTTTAGAAGCCGATAAAAAAGTATTTGGTATTTGCTTGGGACTTCAAATAATGGCTGAAGCGGTAGGTATGAAAACTTTTAAAATGCATAATGGCCACCGTGGATTGAACCATCCTGTAAAAAATCTTATTACCGGCAGAAGTGAAATCACCTCTCAAAATCATGGATTTGCAGTAAATCCTGATGGTCCCGGAACTGAAAATGTAGAAATAACCCATATCAACTTAAACGATGATACTATCGAAGGAATTCGTGTTAAAGGAAAGCAAGCTTATGCTGTTCAATATCATCCTGAAAGTAGCCCGGGACCTCACGATTCAAGGTATTTGTTTGATGATTTTGTTAAAGTTCTAAGTTCTTAGTTCAGAGTTCTATGTTTTTGCAGCCATTAAATACAATAACTAAATAACAAAAAATCTTTATAATATGGCTACGGTAAAGAGATTTGAAGATTTAGAATGCTGGAAGAAGGCTAGAGAATTGACAAATTATATTTTTGAACTGACAAAAAAGGAAGCATTTAAGCAAGAATACGATTTGAAATCTCAGATTAAAAGTGCAGCCCTTTCTTCTATGAGCAATATTGCGGAGGGATTTGGCCGTTTTAGCAGAGCTGATTTTAAACGATTTTTGACAATAGCTTCCGGTTCAACAATGGAAGTAAGAAGCATACTGTATATTACAATTGACCAAAATTTAATCACACAGACAGAATTTGAAGAAGGGAGTGAAAAAGCAACCGATACCAATAATTTAATTATAGGATTAATAAAATATTTGAAGGAGTAAGTGAGTGCTACGTTAGAAGTGCTAAGTTCTAAGTTTTTTCATCCGAAGGACATAGAACATAGAACTCAGAACATAGAACTTTTAAGAACATAGAACTTTAAAAAGAATGTCAATAATAACAGAAGTATTTGCCCGCCAGATTTTAGATTCAAGAGGTAACCCAACTGTGGAAGCCGAAGTTGTAACCGAAAACGGTATTGTAGGCCGGGCCGCTGTTCCATCCGGAGCTTCTACCGGTGTGCATGAAGCCATGGAATTGCGCGATGGCGACAAATCCCGCTATATGGGAAAGGGTGTTTTGAAAGCCGTTGAAAATATTAATTCTGTAATTAATGACGCTCTGGTTGGCGAATATATTTTTGACCAGAACGATATTGACCGCATTTTACTTGAACTCGATGGAACCGATAATAAAAGTAAATTGGGTGCCAATGCAATTCTTGCCGTATCCTTAGCTGCTGCCAAAGCCGCTGCAGAAGAAGCCGGTCAACCACTTTACCGCTACATTGGTGGGGTAAATGCTAATACCTTGCCTATCCCATTAATGAATATTTTGAATGGCGGAAGCCATGCCGATAACAGCATAGATTTCCAGGAGTTTATGATTATGCCGGTAAACGCACCTACATTTTCTGAATCATTGCGAATGGGTGTGGAAGTTTTTCATCATTTAAAAAATGTTTTAAAAAGTAGGGGATACAGCACCAATGTGGGTGATGAAGGAGGTTTTGCTCCTAATATAAAATCAAATGAAGAAGCCATCGAAACGGTTTTACAAGCCATAGAAAAAGCGGGTTACAAGCCTGGTGAAGATATTTATATAGCGATGGATGCAGCGGTTAGCGAAATGTACAATGCTGAATCAGGAATTTACACATTCCATAAATCGGATAACAGAAGAATGAATTCAGCCGAATTGGTGTCTTATTGGAAAGGATGGACTTCCAAATATCCTATTCTTTCTATTGAAGATGGCCTTGCCGAAGACGATTGGGATGGCTGGAAATTATTGACCGAAGCCATTGGAAATAAAGTTCAGTTAGTTGGAGATGATTTGTTTGTTACCAATGTAAAACGCCTCCAAATGGGCATTGACCAAAAGGTAGCTAATTCTATTTTGGTAAAAGTAAACCAGATAGGAACATTAACAGAAACTATAAATACAGTTAATCTTGCTACTAAAAACAGTTATACCAATGTAATGAGTCACCGAAGTGGTGAAACCGAAGATACCACTATTGCTGATTTAGCTGTAGCTTTAAATTCAGGGCAAATAAAAACAGGTTCGGCTTCGCGGACAGATAGAATTGCCAAATACAACCAGCTAATTCGTATTGAAGAGGAATTGGGAGAATCAGCTTTTTTTCCGGGAAAGAACTTTAAGTTTATTAAATAAAAAGTGGGTTTAAGAACTGGAATTTTGTGTGTACTGGAAACTCATCCCCCTACCCCCTTTTTAAGGGGGACAGCTGACGCACGAGTATTGAACATCGAAAATTGAGCATTGATTATTGAAAATTAAAAATTATCGAATGCCAATTCAACATTCAACATTTACTCGAAATTCCTTCGAAACTCTTCTCACCCCAGCTTTATTGCCTTTGTACGATATGCAGGGGAAAACAGTAGTTGTTATTGATATTTTAAGGGCCACCAGTTCAATTTGCGTTGGCTTTTGTTCAGGGGCAACACTATTTCGTCCCGTTGCCCATCCCGATCAGGCATTGGCTTTGGAAAAAAGCGGCTTTGTAGCGGCAGCAGAGCGCAATGGTCAAAAGTTAGAGGGATTTTCAATGGGTAATTCGCCTTTTGATTATCTTAATACCGATTTAAAAAATAAACAGGTTGCCATTACCACCACCAATGGAACCCGTTGTCTCCATTTAAGTTATGAAGCCGCTGAGGTTATTATCGGTTCTTTTTTAAACTTAAAAGCGGTGGCTGATTATTGTAAAAAACAAAACCGGGATGTCATAGCATTCTGTGCCGGCTGGAAAGATAAATTCAATTTGGAGGATACCTTGTTCGCAGGAGCTTTGGCCCAATTAATATCAGATGATTTTAAAATTGAATGCGATTCAACTTTAGCCGCTATGGATTTATATGATAAGGCAAAAGTCGACCTTTCAGGCTATATCAAAAAAGCATCTCATGCCCAGCGATTCGAACGATTAGGAATTGAAAAAGATATAGATTTTTGTATGCAGCAATCTATCTATGATTTTGTGCCGCGAATGGTTGGGGATGATTTGATAATTTAATCTTCTGAACTTCCGGAGGTAACGGCCTTTGGCTTTATTCCTTCCATCAGACTCATCATATCATCCTGTTTAATAAATCCACCTCTAACCGTATTTGCAAATACAATAATGCACTTATCTTTATTTTTCCAACGGATAAAATAGGACTTAAAACCTTGCCACCAACCATTGTGATAAATAATAGTATCATGATTATCATAATACCTTATTCGCCAGCCATATCCATAATAATCTTTGGTAGGGCGGCATGGAGTATGGGGGGTACAAGCATTATTCAAAGTTGAAGGAGAAATTAATAAATTTTTTCTGAGTGCCTGATCAAATTTTAACATATCAAACACCGTAGTGTAAACGCCTTTATCTCCCATGGTGCCATTTTGATAATTGTAGGGAAAAATATTATAAGCCCCATTATGCCCCTGTACTAATTGATTCTTGAGTGACATAGATGGTGTAAAAATATAAGAATCCTTCATCCCAATTACCTTAAAAACAGAATCCTCCAGGTAGCGTTCAAAAGGCAATGCGGTAAGTTGTTCTATTATTAGTGCCAATAGAACATAATTTGTGTTGCTGTATTTATAGCGTGATTCGGGGTTAAATTCCAATCTGGGCCTATACCTTTTAAGCATCCATAGCACATCATTATTGGTAAGGTGGCGGTATTTTGTTTTACAATAGGTTTCGGCAAAATTCATATAATTAGGTATGCCGCTTTTGTGGGATAATAGTTGGGCTACTGTTATTTGTTTATAGGGAAACCCATCTAATATTTGATAAACATAAGTACTCAAATTTAATTTTTTTTGATCGATAAGGCTTAAAACAGCATAAGCGGTCAAAGTTTTGGAAGCCGATGCAATTTGAAAAGGCAAGGTTTCATTAAGTTTGGTTCTTAATTTTCCATTGGCATAACCATAACTGTTGGTATAATATCGTCCACTATCATAATACAGAACCGCTCCGCTAAACTGCCCAAGATTATACCTATTTTGAAAAAAATTATCAATTAACCTTGCTTTTTCTGGGCTAAATGCTGAATCAAATTCATAAATGGGCGGCGTTTGAGGTTTGTTAAAAACTGAATTGATTTTTTTTTCAGAACTGGTATTCGAACAATAAACGCCCGAAACCAACACCAGTATAACTATTATAAATTTATTTAGATGAATCAATGAGTATAATTAGTGGTAAAATTTGTTAGTGCAAAGAAACAACTATTTCATTTTTTTTAATTACAACTTAACAATAACATAACCTCAAATTATTAACACCCAATCAGATTTTTACTACAGAGAATTTAATTTTAGTCTTTAGATTACAAAGTGTTACATTTATCAGTTCTTTGTACTAATAATCTCTTTACCCTGTAATAATAATCTCAATGTAGTCTAGTAAATTCGCATCTTGAAATTTTTAGTAAATAAATCGGTATTCTGTCTATTACTAAGTTTTGGAATAAACCTAAGTTGCTATTCTCAATACATCTACCGAATTTATTTCAAGGATAAAAAAGGTTCTGAATACAACCCATTTGAATACCTGCACCCCAAAGCGATAGAAAGAAGAATAATCCATGGACTTGATTTGTGCGATAGTTCAGATTTCCCAATAAATGAAAATTATTTAACCAAAGTTACCCAACTTTCCGATTCCATTAAAGGATATAGCCGATGGATGAATGCAGCTTTTATTTATGCATCAGAATCAAATATTGAGCTAATAAGGTGTCTTCCGTTTGTAAGTAAAATTGAAACTGTTATTCCTGTTAAAGGAAGCACAGTTTGCAATTTGGAATCGGTTTTAAATTTTGATACATCTGTTACCGAACGACAAAAAAACTTGTTAGGGGCACAATTGGACCGAATGAATGGGAAACTTTTTAAAAATAATAATCTGGATGGAAATGGGGTTATTATAGCAATTATAGATGTAGGTTTTAAAACCTACAACACGAATCCTGCCTTTGAAAACATAAGAATTAGAAACGGAATAATTGGAACATACGACTTTGTAAAAAAACGAACCAACACTAACATAGGGATGATGCATGGCACCAATGTTTTTTCGTGTATTGGCGGCCAGATAGAAGGATACCAAATTGGTTTAGCTACCGGTGCTGAGTTTTTATTGGCACGTACAGAAAGCTATACCGAATTTTTTAACGAAGAGGAATATTGGCTTATGGCGGCTGAATGGGCCGATAAAAAAGGGGCCGACATAATTAACAGCTCTCTTGGCTACACTAATCAACGTTATCTGCCTGAAAATATGGATGGTAGGTCAACATTTGTAAGTAAGGCGGCCCAAATAGCAGTGAACAAAGGAATATTGGTAGTGTCGGCAGCTGGCAATGAGGGCTCCGGAAAATGGAAAAGAGTGGCCGCACCAGGCGATGCTGAAGGTGTACTCACTGTTGGCGGAATTGACCCCACAACCGGCATCCATAGCGATTTTAGCTCCTTTGGTCCATCATGGGATAAACGACTTAAGCCCGAAGTTTGCGCTTATGGAACGGCTGTCGTTTCTAGTAGGTATGGGCTTACGGTTGGAGATGGTACCTCATTTTCATCACCTTTGGTTGCAGGCTTTGCAGCATGTGTTAAACAACTTTACCCAGGCTTAAGAAACACAGATTTAAAAGAACTTATTTGCCACTCGGGCGATTTGTGGCCTTATTATGATTATGCACATGGGTATGGGGTTCCCCAGCCATTTTTTTTATTTAAAGATACGCTTGAAAATAAACCAACCCTTTCTATTATCGAGGATAAATATGATGTAACCATTTACCCTATAGAATGGGATACAGCCTTAACTAAAGATTCAAATGTTTATTGGGACAGTTCATTTGTTGAGCATACCCTGTTAGATTCAACTTTTGTAATGAAGGATTCAATGTCTGGTTTAGATTCTTCACTAATCAAAGTTATCGATACGTTTAAAGAAACAATTTCATCTATAAACCACCGTGAACTTAATCTATACAAAACCAAGTTTCCTGATTATCTATTTTATCACATAAAAAATAAAAAAGGTTATATAGATAAATACTACGTGATGGATTTGAAAGATGATGAAAACGGCTCGGTTTCGATAAGTAAAGACATTACCGATAAACCGTTTTCTATTGAATTTTTTTATAAGGGGTATTACAAAGAATTAATAATTAAAGAATGAGGCTGCTTTTTTCAATACTGGTACTTTTTATTTTTTCAATAGATGGATTTTCGCAAAAATATCTTCTGGATGAGGATGTAAATAAGGATACCATTATTCCCAACATAGGTTTTAAACGCAAATTTCAGTTGGCGAACTATTCAGGGTTTGCCTGGGCGGCAGGCCCTCACCTCGGCACTCCTCCTTCTTCTATTGATTATTTAAAATCTTGGCAATTCAGGGAAGGGTTTTGGGGTAGGATAAAACTAAATAAATGGTATGCATTAGGCTCATATATTGAATATGCCAGGGATGGGTATAATATGAAATCACCATTAATTGTGGATACTTTTAATAATTCAAAAACCCTATGGACCAAGCAGGTGAATAACAATGCAGTGTTAGGTTTTTTTAACAGGGTGTATCTAAAAAAAGATAAAATTTATCTTGATATTGGTGGTTATTATGCTTTTGATTTTTTACCACGAATACTTACAAAGATAAAACCGGCCAATGGCGATTTTCAGTATAAACGGACTATTTACAACCGGCCATCGTTTATGAACCGCAGTCATTATGGAATTGACATTCGCTTAAACTATGGGGCACTTGGAATTTATGGCAGGTACCGCATAACAGGTCTTTACAAAAACACAGATTACGATTTACCAAAAATGATGATTGGAATTGTGATTGATTATAAAGATTGATAAAATCATTCCAACGAATCTGTAATAATTTTACAAACTTTTTTAATCTCACCTTCGGTAATTATTAAAGGTGGAGCTATTCGTAAAGCTTTATCGTTAAACAAAAACCAGTCTATCAATAACCCTTTTTCAAAACATTTGGCTATCACTTCCTGAACCAATTTTTCATCTCCTAAATGAGCACCTAACATTAAACCTTTGCCCGTTATTTCTTTAATTTTTGGATGAACTAAATATTTCCTGAACAATTGTTCTTTTCGTGGAATGGAATCCATCATTTTTTTAGAAATAATTTCCTCTAACGTAGCAATGGCCGAGGCACAACTTACAGGATGACCTCCAAAAGTAGTGAGATGCCCCAAAACCGGGTTTTCTGATAAGCTTTGCATTAATTTTTTATTAGCTATAAAACACCCTATCGGCATTCCTCCCCCAAGCCCTTTGGCCAATAATAAAATATCGGGTTCAACACCGTATTGTTCAAACGCAAACATAGTTCCGGTGCGGCCTATACCTGTTTGAATTTCATCAATAACTAATAAAGTTCCGGTTTCTTCACAGCGTTTTTTTAACGCTTTTAAAAATTCTAAATCACTCGGAATATAGCCTGCCTCCGATTGAATAATTTCAACAAATACACAGGCCGTTTGCTTATTTATAGTTTCTAATTGTGAAATATTTTTAAAATCGATAAATGAAATTCCAGACAACAAAGGTCGAAAAGCTGCTGAAAAATATTCATTGCTCATCAGGCTTAATGCACCTTGTGTACTGCCATGATAGGCGTTTTTCATAGCCACTATATTGATTCTTCCGGTATAGCGTTTGGCCAGTTTCATGGCTCCTTCGGTAGCTTCAGTTCCGGAATTTGTAAAATAAACCGTATCCAAATTTTCAGGCAATAAGGACGAAAGTAGTTGGGCCAATCTTACCTGCGGTTGTTGAATATGTTCCCCATAAACCATGGTGTGCAGGTATTTCGAGGTCTGTTTCCTAACAGCCTTTACTACCGCATCGTTTCTATGGCCAATATTATTTACTGCAATCCCTGAAATTAAATCAATATAACGTTTCCCATCCAGTGAAGCTATATAAATTCCTTTGGCTTTTTTCACTTGAATGCCAATGGGATTTGGCGATGTTTGTGCAATACTGGTGAGAAATAATTGGCGGAGGTTCAAGGGAAATGGTTTTATTTTATTTGCTTTCAAAAATACAATTTTAAAGGTTTGACTTTGTTTAGAGTTTGTGCCAAAAATCTCAAGTTCCTCAATTGCATAATAATTTCAATTTATCTAATATTACCCTTTTATTTTAACAAACTATTAAACCCGGAAATAGCCATTGAAACCAACTGATATTAAAAACCCGGAATACTTCCACAAAGTGGTGGATTGCCAGTATGCCTGCCCTGCACATACTCCTGTGCCCGAATATATTCGCCTTATAGCCGCCGAACGCTATACCGAAGCCTATATGATTAACTGGGAATCAAATGTGTTTCCGGGAGTATTGGGAAGAACCTGTGACAGGCCATGCGAGCCTGCATGCCGTCGGGGCCGTGTGGATGAAGAACCGGTGGCTATTTGCCGCCTCAAACGTGTGGCAGCCGATAACAAAGGAGATGTAAAAATACACATGCCGCAAGGGCCTTTTGCACCCAATGGCAAAAAAATAGCCCTGATTGGTGGGGGTCCGGCCTCACTAACTGTTGCCAGAGATTTAGCGCCTTTGGGTTACGAAGTTCATTTGTATTGTGAACAAAAAAAGGGCGGAGGAATGATGCGGAGTCAAATTCCATCGTTTCGATTGCCCGAAACTGTGCTGGATGAAGAGGTAAATTATATTTTGGATTTGGGGGTTCATACCCATTTCAATCAATATGTTTCCAGTTTTAAGGAAATATTGGATAAAGGTTATGATGCCATATTTGTAGGAACCGGAGCTCCAAGAGGAAAAGATTTATCGAACCTTCCGGGCCGATTGGAAGCCGCCAAAAATATCCATGTAGGGATAGAATGGTTGGCCTCTGTGGCTTTTGAGCATACCGCCAAAATTGGCAAAAAAGTAATTGTATTAGGTGGTGGAAACACAGCCATGGATTGTTGCCGGACTTCATTGCGTTTGGGTGGAGAATCGGTGACGGTGGTTGTCCGCAGCCCGATGAAAGAAATGAGGGCTTCTCCATGGGAAATTGAAGATGCCATGCACGAGGATATTCCGATATTGGAAAATATGGTTCCCAAAAATTTTGTGACGGAAAACGGGGTTTTAAAAGGCATGAACTTTGAAAAAGTAAAAGCTGTTTATGATGATAAAGGCAAACGTTCATTGGTTCCATCGGGCGAAGCGGAAGTATTTATTGAAGCGGATGATGTATTGGTGGCTATTGGTCAGGAAAATAGTTTCCCCTGGATAGAGCGGGATTTGGGTTTGGAATTTGATAAATGGGAACTTCCGTTATTAAATGAAATTACATTTCAATCCACATTACCACAGGTGTTTTTTGGTGGTGATTCAGCCTTTGGGCCTAAGAATGTAATAACTGCGGTAGCTCACGGGCATCAGGCTGCGGTTTCAATAGATTTATTTTGCAATGAACAATCCCTCACCGAACGGCCTTCGCCTTATACCAATCTTATCAGCCAGAAAATGGGTATCCACGAATGGATATATGATAATGATGTAACACCCGATGACAGGTATAAAGTTCCTCATGCTGCCAAAGCATTGACTTTAAAGGATCGTAAACAAGAAGTGGAACTGGGTTTTGATTTACCAACCGGTTTTAAGGAAGCCGAGCGTTGCCTCAATTGCGATATTCAAACCGTGTTTATGGAAGACCGCTGCATTGAGTGTGATGCCTGTGTGGATATATGTCCAACTACATGTATCACCTTTACCACCAATGGCGAAGAGGAAGATTTGAGAAGTCGATTATTGGCTCCATCCAACGATTTATCACAAGATTTATATGTATCGGATGGTTTAAAAACCGGAAGGGTAATGGTAAAAGATGAAGATGTTTGTTTGCATTGTGGACTGTGTGCCGAACGTTGCCCCACTTCAGCCTGGGACATGCAGAAATATATTTACCAGGTGACTAAGGCGGGGAATTCGTGTGAGAAGATAGCCTAACATTTAAAGCAGAACCGTTATATAGCAGGACAAATAAAACGATAAGGCTATGAAAAACGCCATCACATTTGAACAAATAGAAGACAAAATAATTTTTATTCATAATCAACAAGTGATTTTAGATAGCGATGTGGCCAAGTTATACGGTGTGGAAACCAAAGAAATAAATCAGGCTGTTAAAAACAATCCTGATAAATTTCCAGAAGGGTATATTCTTATTACGCCCGATACAGTAAAAACCGAGCTGGTCAAAAATTTTGACCGGTTCAATAAGCTAAAACATTCAAGTATTCTCCCAAATGCTTTCACCGAAAAAGGTTTGTATATGCTTGCTACAATTTTAAAAAGTCCTACTGCCACACAAACTACTATTGCCATTCTAGAAACCTTTGCCAAAGTAAGATTACTCTCTCAAACGATAACCGAATTATCTGAAAATCCGGAAGGAACTAAACAAAAATCATTAATGGCAAAAAGTGGTGAAATAATAACCGAGCTATTTTCATACGATAAGGGAAATACGGATACCGAAACAAGCATTGAACTGAATTTTGCCGTAATATAAATTTAAACATACCTTAAAAAGAAAACAGTAAAGCGTTTAATAAATAATAAAAATCAATAATAAAAAATGTCAAATAATACCATAAAAATAAATGATTTTGTAATACGTTTTGCCAACGTAAACGGCACGGGTTCGGCCTCTGCCAATACCATGTTTGCCCTGTCTATATTCAGGATGGGTGTGCCCATGACGGCCAAAAATGTTTTCCCGTCTAATATCCAGGGATTGCCCACATGGTATGAAGTACGGGTTAGTGAAAAAGGCTATTTGGGTCGCCGCGATGGAGTGGATATGGTGGCCTGCTTAAATCCTCAAAGTTTGGCTAAAGATGTGGCCACGGTAATGCCGGGTGGGTATTTTGTTTATGATAGTACCAAGAACCTTCATAAAGAATTTATCAGGGAGGATATAAATTATATTGGTGTGCCCATGATGGAAATTTGTATGCGTGAATACACCGACCCCCGCATGAGGCAATTGTTCAAAAACATGATATATGTCGGGGCTTTAGCCACTTTGCTCAATATTGATCTTGAGGCTGTGAAATCGGTAATTACCGATGAATTTAAAAAGAAACCTAAACTGATTGAACCCAATATTTACGCTGTAAACCTTGGAGTAAATTATATAAAAGAAAATTATGAATTCCCCTTAAATATCCGCTGCGAAAGACGTGATTTAGTAGGGAATAAAATGGTGATAAATGGAAATTCGGCTTGTGGATTAGGGGCTGTGTATGCAGGGGCTACCGTGGCTGCATGGTATCCCATCACTCCATCTACGTCGTTGGTAGATGCTTATGAAAAATTCGCCAATAAATTAAGAATAGACCCCGAAACTGGTTTGAAGAAATTTGCCATTGTGCAAGCCGAAGACGAATTGGCGGCCATAGGCATGGTTATTGGTGCCAACTGGAATGGAGCCCGGGCGTTTACATCCACAAGCGGCCCGGGGATTTCCCTGATGAGCGAGTTTTTGGGATTGGGTTATTTTGCCGAAATACCTACCGTTTTATTTAATGTTCAGCGAACAGGCCCATCTACCGGAATGCCCACCCGAACCCAGCAATCAGATGTGATGATATGCGCCTATGCGTCGCATGGAGATACCAAACAGGTTTTGCTTTTTCCAAGCACGCCAAAAGAATGTTTTGACATGGCTGCCGATGCCTTTGATTTGGCGGAAAGGCTTCAAACCCCCATCATAGTAATGCTTGATTTGGATTTGGGAATGAACGACCATCTTTCTGAACCTTTTACATGGGATGAAACACGAATGTATGACCGGGGGAAAGTATTAAGTGCGGAAGAACTGGAAGCGGGGGCTTTGTTTGGCCGCTATCTGGATGTGGACAAAGACGGAATTAGTTATAGAACCATACCGGGAACACATCCTACCAAAGGCTCATTTTTCACCCGTGGTACTTCTCGTGATGAATATGCCCGATATACTGAAGACGGCGAAGCCTATACCCGCAATATGGAAAAGTTGGTCCGCAAGTGGAATACTGCCAAAACGATGGTTCCAGAGCCTGAATTTTATCAACCCCATAACAAAAGTAAAGTGGGTATGCTGTTTTTTGGAACTACTCTTTACCCGGCTTTGGAGGTGATGGATATATTGGAAGAACAAAACCATGTGATTGATGCCATACGAGTAAAGGCATTTCCATTTACAGCGAGTGTAGAAGAGTTTATAGCCCAGCACGACCAGGTTTTTGTGATTGAGCAAAACCGCGATGCCCAGTTCCGTTCCTTATTGGTAAACGAACTGGAAATAAATCCTAAAAAATTAGTGAAGGTTTTGAATTATGACGGGATGCCTGTAACCGCAGATTGTATATTAAAACAAATACTTCCAAAAATAATGGCTGAAAATAATGGAGTTAATGCGCATAGCGGTGTTGTAGGATATGAATTATAAAAAAGTCAGAATCAGAAATTTCAGAGTTAAAGAATAAAGAGAATTATTAAAATCAAATGTCATACATAAAACCACCCTTCCGCCACCCAGAGCTACCAATAAATGAAGTTGGGTATTCAAAAAAAGACTATGAAGGAGTTATATCTACCTTGTGTGCCGGTTGCGGGCACGATTCCATTAGTGGAGCCATAGTTCAGGCGTGTTATGAAATGGCGGTTCAACCGCATCATATTGCCAAGCTATCCGGTATTGGCTGTTCGTCCAAAACCCCGGCCTATTTTTTAAATAGTTCGCATGGTTTCAATTCCGTTCACGGGAGAATGCCATCGGTGGCCACAGGGGCTAATTTGGCCAATAGCGATTTGCTATATCTCGGCGTTTCAGGTGATGGGGATTCCGCTTCCATTGGTATGGGGCAGTTTGTCCATGTTATCCGGAGAAACCTAAACATGACTTATATCGTAATGAATAACGGTTGTTATGGATTAACGAAAGGACAGGATTCGGCTACGGCGGATGAAGGTTCCTTAAGCAAAGGCGGTTCTACCAATTTATTTGAAGGAATAGATTTGGCAGGACTGGCTTTGGAATTGGGGGCATCGTTTGTAGGCCGTAGTTTTTCGGGAGATAAAACCCAATTGATACCTTTAATAAAAGCCGCCATGTCGCACAAGGGCTTTGCGTTTTTGGATGTTATTTCGCCTTGTGTTACGTTTAATAATAATGTGGGAAGCACCAAATCGTATGATTATGTTCGTGATCATGTGGAAACTTCAGCTATGTTGGATTTTGTGCCCCATCAAAAAGAAATATTAGTGGATTATGCCGAAGGAGATTCCAAGTCAGTAGAACTGCACGATGGCTCGTCTCTAAAACTTCATAAATTAACTTCAGGCTGGGACCCAACCATTCGCAACTCAGCGTTTGATAGGCTTCACCAGGCAAGGGATAAAGGCGAAATATTAACCGGGCTTATTTATATAGAACCGAACAGTACCGATTTGCATCATGTAATTAAAACCGTTAAAGAACCTCTCAATTCTTTAAAAGAAAAAGATTTGATGCCAGGAATGGCCGCTTTGGAATTGATAAATGAGGATCATCGTTAGATGTTATAATGCAGGGTAATGGTTTAATTTCTTCTGTAAATTATAAAACTACATCCAGCATTTTTAAAAAGGCAGGGATAGAAAAACTCTGGGCAGGTTTAACTGTGATTTTTACATGGGTTTTAACGAATGCAATAACTGAAAATCATTCTTTAGATTTTTTGGGGTTTATTTTTGGTGTAGGTGTATATTTCTGGTATACCGGAGAAACAGAATACAGATTAGACAAAGATGGGATTCATAAACAGGTAAAACCATGGTTAAGGTATAAATATAATAATTTTGTTTTTGATAAATTTTTCAGTTGGAATGAAATTAAAAGTTATAAAACCGGAAGCTATCATGCCTCCCGTATAATAACTTTTCCATTAAGATTGACAAAGTATTTGGAAATAAACCTTCCTAAAGGTGAGTGCTGGAGAATTACAGATGATGGTTATAATGATGAATTTTTAATATTTCAAAATGAATTTATCAAAGTTATTGAAGAAAGAAATTCCCGTGTTCAAAATCATGAAATAATAAACCGAAATAAAACACTTTTTGAAAATACTTGGGTAAGGGTTTGTATCTGGACATTCTGTATTTTATCATTAGGCTCAATTATATTTTTTATAATATTTCCGAAATATGCCAATTGGGGATTAGTTTCAAATATTGAGTTACCGATTGTTATTTTAGGTGTACTGGGTTGGTTTTATTTTAGAAATATAAAATAAAATATTAATGTCCCAATTTCTAATTTATAACAATAGTTATCTATCTGTTTCCCGCTAAATTTGAAGCCAGAAAACATAAAATGAGACTTCCTTACCCCCAATTGGTTGATTTATTAAAACAAGCATACTCCGCTGAAAAAGCCTCCGCCTTTGCCTATCAGGGCCATGCAGGTTCTGTCAAAAATAAAGAAGCCAAACTGGCCATCCGTCAAATAGAAATAGATGAATGGAACCACAGGCGCGAAGTATTGGAAATAATGAATCAATACGATATTCCGGTTTCCAAATATTATGAACTCCGGTTCCATATCATTGGAAAAGTCATCTCGGCCAGTTGCTATGTTATAGGAAGGTTTATGCCATATTATTTTGCAGGCAGCCTGGAAAGCGGAAACGTTTGCGAATATTTCAGGATGAAGCAATTTTTTAATTCGATTGGAATAACTGAACACGACCAAATCCTTTATGATATGGGGATTAAAGAAAAAGAACATGAAGTTTATTTTTTAAACCAGGTAAAAAAAGACCCAATATTGCCTTTTTTTGAAAGAATATTTGGCTGGGGTATTTCAAAAGGTAAAAACAATATTGACCTTGATAAAAAGTACCCGGTAGAAGAGTCTGATATTTATTGCAAAAAATAAAAAACAATGGAAAACCGAAAAGACCTCCGACTGGCTGTTTTAATTGATGCCGACAATGTTCCGTATGCCAATATCCAGGGGATGCTGGAAGAAATAACCAAATATGGTACCCCTACTTTTAAGCGCATTTATGCCGACTGGACCCAACCAACTGTTTCGGGATGGAAGAAAGTTTTATTAGAACATTCCATAACTCCGGTCCATCAATACAGTTATACTTCCGGGAAAAATGCTACCGATTCATCCATGATTATTGATGCCATGGATATTTTATACACAGGTAGGGTTGATGGATTTTGTATAGTTTCCAGCGATAGTGATTTTACTCGCCTGGCATCACGTTTACGCGAGGGAGGAATGGTAGTGTTTGGTTTGGGTGAAAAGAAAACTCCTGTTTCGTTTATTTCGGCTTGTGATAAATTTATTTATATAGAGATTTTAAAAAAATCGGATGATGTTGTAAAACCTGAAACTCCTGCAAAATCTAAAGACAACAAAAAACAAAAAGACAATCAAACTGAAACTATTGGAAAAATAGATCATAAATTATTTAAGCTCATTTCGGAAAGTATCAATGACCTGGCCGATGAAAACGGATGGGTGTTTCTGGGTGATTTGGGAAATTTATTAGCAAAAAAACAACCCGATTTTGACCCAAGAAACTATGGCTTTAAAAAATTAGTATTGCTTATAAAAAGTTTTGATAAGCTGGAATTGGATGAAAGGGAAAGTGGGAGGAATAAGATAACACATGTTTATGTAAGGATTAAATAAGATGCTTCCTGCGTCAGAATGACAATCCAATACTGATTTGTCATTCCGAGGAACGAGGAATCTATAACTAAATATGGGATGCATCGTACCTCAGCATGACTAAATAAAGAAATTTACCAATTATGAAAAAATCAGAAATAAAAATAATGCCTGAATATTTCGACCGATATATTAATCTGGTGGAAGATATAGACATGTTAGCTGCACTGGAAAAATATGGGATTAATTATCTAAAAGCTGAAATTCCAAAATTTGAACAATTGGGTGATAAAATATACGCCCCTAATAAGTGGACAATTAATGATATTTTACAGCATGTGATAGATATCGAACGCATTTTTTGTTATCGGGCTTTGCGGTTTGCAAGGCATGACGAAACCCCATTGCCAGGTATGGATGAAAACCTATATGCGTCCAATGCAATTGCAACTGAACGAAAATTGGAGGATTTGGAAGCCGAATTTAACTTTACACGCCAATCATCCATTAGCCTATTCAAAAGTTTCAATAATGAAATGTTAAAATCATCAGGTACTGCTTCAAATAAACAGATTTCTGTTTTGGCATTAGGTTTTATGTTATCCGGTCATTTCATCCATCACTTTAATGTAATAAAGGAAAGATATTACCCATTGATAGGATAAGCCTAGTGTAATTCAATCTATTTTATTTTAACAACCTATTAATTCTTTATTACTTTTGCCATGTAAATTTTAAAAATAATAATATGAAAAAAATTCTGCTATCCATTATTGCTGTATTAGGTTTCAGCCAAGTCTACAGTCAATACTATTGCATCCCTTTTAAAAATGAAGGGCAAAATCCCAAAGACCTTAATAAAGATGCTGAAAACCCATATCCAAGCACACCAGCGGGTTGGACAGTTCTATGGAACGGTGACGAGAACTCAACACCAACTTATACTTCCAATCAAAACATACCATTTTCCTTTAAATTTGATGGAACAGATGTTACTCAATACAAGGTTTCCAATGCTGGATTTGTAACTTTTTCTACCAGTTCTACAAGCAATCTAACTGCATTTGGAAATTCAACCTTGCCAAACGTCAATGTTCCGGATAACTCTGTTTGTTTATTAGGTTTAAAACCTAAATCGAGGGTTGAAGGTGGAACTACCTTAAAAAGCGCTATAATGACTAAAACCTTTGGAACAGCCCCCAACAGGCAACATTGGATTCAGTTTAATATTTTTGGTGACCCAAATATTCAGGCGGGTTGGAGCTTTTGGTCGATAGTATTGGAGGAAAGCACCAATATTATTTATATTGTAGATATGCGAACTTTGTGCGTAACCAGTGCCGGACAAATTTGTGGTAATAATGTAAAACTTAGTGCAGGAATTCAGATTAATAATACAAAAGCCATTGTTGTAGATGGCTCACCAAATTTAGGTTCAGGAAATATTGTAACCAATATCTCAACCGTAGCTGATAATTCATATTATACCTTTAGACCAGGCATTCAACCAACGGGCGACCTTGCCGGAATAAAAGTTACCGTTGCTGATTATTTAGTTTTAGCCAATGCACCATTTACCATTTCTGGAACATTTATGAACCAGGGAAGTTCCGTGGTTAACAGTTTTGATTTTGCTTACAAAATAAATAATGGTACCCCTGTGGCAGAAAACGTAGCAAGCACAATAGCCATAAATGCCAAAGCTTCGGTAAACCACCCTACAAAGTGGACACCAACATTGGAAGGAACCTATAAGGTAGCAATTTGGCCAACTAACGTAAACGGATCAAACGATGGTTTGGCTGCCAACGATACCGTTTACAAAAATGTAATTGTAGTGCCAGCTATGATTGAAAGAAAAACCTTAAATGAAATATTTACATCCTCTACCTGTGGTCCTTGTGCCCCGGGAAACAAACATACTGATGAAAATATATTTCCAAACAGGGAAGGAAAATTTACCGTAATTAAGTACCAGCAAGATTTTCCAGGTTCGGGCGATCCCTATGCAACTACTGAAGCAGTAAATCGTCGTGCATTTTATTCTATTAATTCAATTCCCCGCATGGAAGTAGATGGTGGCTGGAATAGCAATGCCACGGCATATACCCTCGCATTATTCGACCAGTTTCAGGCCGAACCTGCTTTTATAAAAATAGAAGCCAAACATGATTTACAGTTTGGAAACACCATTAAGGTGGATGTTAAAATTACCCCTTTGGTTGATTTTAATAACTCTAATTTAAAAATGTTTATAGCTATTAATGAAAAGTCGACCAGCCAAAATATAAAATCAAATGGTGAAACTGAATTTTCGCATGTAATGAAAAAAATGCTGCCAAATGAAAACGGACTTGCCACAGGCACCCTTACCAAGAATGTGGTGAAAAATATGCCACGCCAATCCTATAAGTTTAATGGAAGTTACAGATTGCCAATGGACGGGCAAGCTGCCAACAGAATAAACCTGGCCACTGAAAATTCAATTGAAGAAATGTCGGATTTGGAAGTGGTAGTGTTTATACAGGATGTGGTTACCAAAAAAGTGTATCAATCAGAATATTCAGTTGGAACCATTGGGGCCATTGATAATGCGGAAGGATTAAAACAAAGTTTTGTTATTTACCCAAATCCAAGCAATGGAAATACTACAGTTAAATTTAAGCTTGAAAATTCGCATAGCTTAAGTATTACTCTTTACAATTCGCTTGGCCAGGAGGTAAAAGTGCTTGACAGCAGAATGTTTGATAATGGAACCAATAGGGTTGATTTTAGTACTGTAGGTTTAACACCCGGACTTTACTTCGTAAAAATAAACGGAGAAGGTTTTACCACCACCCAAAACTTTATTGTTAATTAATATTTTTTTAA
Source organism: Bacteroidia bacterium (assembly GCA_046154525.1). Classification (GTDB taxonomy): domain Bacteria; phylum Bacteroidota; class Bacteroidia; order NS11-12g; family UBA9320; genus JABWCE01. Next base: position 1,013 of record JBJXDS010000147.1, on the reverse strand, counting down.
AAAAAAAGCCGGCTTTTGAACAAAGGCCGGTTTTTTTATGATAACTATTTTCCAAAAAGACCATAATTATGTAAATATTGATTGGTATTCTATAATATTTAAACCTCGCAAAATAATAACTTTGCGGAAGTGACTGAGCCTTCTCCTAAGAAAATCCGGCTAAAGCAATTGCTCTCTGTTGTATTTTAAAAATTATTTCAAATGTCGAAGAGGTTCAAAAAAATCAGTTTTGCGTTAGTGGTCGTTGTTGTTGCATTAGTTGGCGCACGTATCTACATCAATACCATACTTAAAGAGGTTATTTATGAGCAGGTAAAGTCATTCTCAAAAAATAATTACAAATTAAAAGTTAATAAAATCCATGTTGGAGTCCTGGCTTTTAATGCTACGGTATATGGTTTAGACTTAAAACATATACCTAATAAAGCGGATAGCATTATACCTTACAGCAATATAAAGGCACGTTCCATACGACTAAGAGGATTAAGCCTTATTAAATTAATTTTTGGCCGGACACTTAATCTTAGAAATTTTGAAATGGTGGACCCAAAAATTGACCTATACTATAACAACACATATACGGATACCGCCAGCACAAACGCAGCGATAGATTTGTTCACCGTTCAAATCGAAAAACTTCAATTAACCAATGTTGAAATAAACCTCCACAGTATGGGTGAAAGCAAAACATTTATAAAAGCTAAAAAATTATATTATGATATTAAAACTCTGAACCTTGAAATAGTTGAACTGGCGCTAAACCAGAACAAAACAGACTCTACCTTTTTGCATTTTGCCCTTAACGCAGGGGATGTAGATGGTTTTTTTCTGAATGAATTGCTTAACAAAAGAACCTTTCGTTATTCCGAAATCCGGTTCGATAAGATTATTCTTAATCTATCAAAAAACAATAATACGGCGGCTCAATTAACCGAAAATACTAAAAAAATTAAAGGCCTTACCCAAAGCAAATTCTTTGCGGTAATAAAACCATTGCATATTAATCAAGTTAG
>JBJXDS010000146.1:0-2961 GCA_046154525.1 Bacteroidia bacterium | reverse complement strand
AATTTAAGTATTATTGAATTTGGGAAATGTATTTGAAAATGTAACCAGACCTTCTTGTATAATAATTCTTTCTAAATCACATGCTATCAAGGCAAATAAAATTATAACTGTTGATTTAACTGGTATTAAGAAAGAGAATAAGCAAACAGAACTCCTAAACACCAAAAACTTTGAGTCAGTTTTACAGAACGAGTTAAGTGAAATACCAAATTATCTTTTTGTCACAACAAAGGCCAAACATTTTCTAATACTCAACAAAATAAAAAATGGGGAAGTAACTAAACTGTTAGATTTTGTTGATGAAGATGGGATACAAAGAGGTGTAAGCCCTGATTTGAAAGAAGCTTTTTTAGTTACAACAGAACAAGTAAACCAATATAATTTAGAAAAATCTCATTTAAGAAAAGTTTTAACTGGGGGAAGGCATGTGAAACGGTTTCATATAAACTACCCAGACTTACAACTCATTTATACGAAAAGAGACACTAACTTTAAAGCCATACCAAACATTTGCACTTTCATAAATCAGTTCAAATCAAAAATAACCTGTAAAGAAGTAAAAGAAGAAAAACATTCTCTTTTTGCTTTGCACCGTGGAAGAGAAGAAAAAATATTTACCAAATCTGAAAAGTTAATTGGAGTAATTACGGAAGATGAAATAATCGTTTCCATTGATAGTAATAAAACGTTTGCTACAGATGGACTTTATATTTTTGGTGTAAAGAATATTGACATAAAATATTTGATGGGATTATTAAACTCTAAACTTTTTGTTTTTTTATACAGGTTAATTACGATGGAAGGGGGCAGAGCATTAGCCCAGGTTAAACCGATTGTTTTAAATGAAATGCCCATTCATGTTATTGATGAAGGAAACCCAACTGATATTTTTCTTAGGGAACAAATTATTAAAAACGTTGATTTACTTTTAAAACTTTACCCTGAAATTTCAGAAAGTCGTTTGCAATCAAAAAAGGAACAACTTGAAACAAAGGTGGAACACCATCTTTCAAAAATTGATGAATTGGTTTACAAACTTTATGGGTTGACAGGAGGTGAAATTAAAATTATAGAAGGAAAATGAAAGAAGTTTATCGCATAAAAGAAGGTACAATTCAATGTGAGAATAAAACTATTCCATTTTATTTCGGATTAATTTTTGAAGAAGAAGGACTATTCTTTTTTGACTTTTATATTTCTGAGTCATTTGATCTATATGGATTAAAGAATAGCAAACTACTAAATTATGATTTTACAATGTTTGCCAAAACAGAAATTAATAATGAAATTGAAGCGAATGAATTATACATAAAAACTATTTACTGGAATCAATCTAAAATTCAGATGGTTTCATATGGTCATTTACAACATACTGATAATAGTTTCAAAAGTTTAATAGATAAAGATAAAAAAGAAGAGAATCCCATTCTTTACTTTCTTGAAATTGAAGGTCTAAAAATTGAGTTTTCAAATTTAACAGAAACAATTAGAGCAAGAAGTGGGGTAAAAATTGATGATTTTAATAACAGTAATAGGGATCATACAACCGCATTATTAATATATGATAGCCCGACAAATTTGGGATGTAATAACATCCTTTTTACTTTTTCAAAAAATAAAGAGAACGATAACATTATTGTAGCATTGCCAAATGGAGGAGAAATAGGGCGGAATATTTTACACTATAGTACTTTCAAAGAATTCAAAAGAGAATTGGTTTCACTTCTTTCCTTTCTTAATGGAGCGGAAGTAGAAATTAGAAAGGAATTTATAGGTGGTTTCTATAATATTGGAAGGGTAAATTCTCAAACAATTATAACCTATTCTTTTAAAAATATAAAAAATGAACGTTATAACAACTATGTTCCTATCAATAGTGGTTTTCATATAAGTAAGAATATTCTAAATTCTGTTTTTATTCATTGTTTTAATAAATACATAGAGGCCAATAAAAAACTCGATTTGAATTCTATTATTTTTTATATGAATGGGGCAGAGCAAGCACGAAGCATTGAACAAAAGTTTTTTATTCAAATAATTGCATTCGAGAGGCTGTCACAAAAATATATTGAAACAATAAAAGATTCAGAGACATTTATTATTCCTGATAAGGATTTTAAAAAAGTTAAACATGATTTGCTGAATGTCCTTAAAAGTCATTCAGAAATATTGGGAAATAAGTTTGATATTCTTTCGGGCCGGATTGGTGATATACATAAAGCTAAAAGTGCCAAATATAAATTTCTAAAATTGCTTGAATATGCCAAAATTGAAATTACACCTGATATTAAAAACATCATTGAAGAAGTTAGACACAAATCAATCCATCGAGGAGAAATTGGAAAAGCAAGACAAGGGTTAATAAACTCTTTAACTTTAGATCAGCTGTTAAGAGATATAATTTTAAATATTATAGGATATAATCAAGTAAGAATTAGCTCAATTAATTAGCAAATGAAAAGTTAAAAAAATTTACTGCCCCACCTGCCTAATCTTACTCACCCCACTACTATTTACATCCAGAGTAGGGTTTCCTATATATTCCAATTTACAGGCTCCCGATAGTTCTCCGCTTATGTTTTTGGCGGTGCCTATCACTATTTTTGTCGCACCCGATAAATCTACATTTACGTTATTTACTGTTAAATTCTTAGAATCAACATGTGAAGCCCCTGACCCCTCATATTTTATGGTTTTGGCACTACCCGATATATTCAAATGGCTTACCCCGCTTATCCCCACATTAATTTCATTGTATTCGGCATCTATGGTGGCTTTGGAAGCACCACTCAAATCAAGGTTTAAATCCTCACCGGCAAAATGGGCAATTTTACCAATGGTAACTCCCGACAGTTTTACACCAAGCAATTGAGGCATGGTGATAATAACTTTGGGGCGGGTTTTAAAATTAAAATGTTCTTCATCCAAATCAATCACCAATACATTGTCCGATTGATCAAT
>JBJXDS010000145.1:0-3499 GCA_046154525.1 Bacteroidia bacterium | reverse complement strand
ATCTTTTATTAAATTATCAATAACTCGTGAAGTGATAGGATCAAGACCAGAATTAGGTTCATCGCAAAATAAATATTTAATATCAAGCGCAATAGCTCTGGCTATACCAACCCTTTTTTTCATACCTCCACTTATTTCGGCAGGAAATTTTTTGTTCACATTTTCCAGGTTTACATGCTTTAGGCAAAAATTAACCCTATCCAATCTTTCCTCTTTGGTCATTTTTGTAAACATTTTTAAAGGAAATTCCACATTGGCTTCCACAGAAAAGGAATTAAACAATGCTGCTCCCTGAAAAAGCATCCCTATATCCCGCCTTATTTCACGAGTTTGGTCATAGTTTTCAAAATCAAGTACCCGACTGTCGTAGGAAATGGAACCATTATCAATATCAATAAGCCCGACCATAGATCGCATTAAAACACTTTTTCCGTGCCCACTGGCTCCTATCACCAGGTTTATTTTACCAGTTTCAAATACCGTGGAAATCCCTTTCAAAACTTCTTTATCCTCAAATGATTTTGTAACCTCTTTTAATAAAATCATCTTAATCTTTTAAAAGAAGTTGTGCCAACAAATAATCAGACAAAAGAATCATAACAGAACTATATACTACCGCCTTGGTACTACTCTCCCCAACTTCAAGGGCTCCACCATGGGTATAATACCCATGATACGATGATACCGAAGTTATTATAAAACCAAATGTAAAGGCTTTTATTAATGAAAATTGCAGAGTAAATAGTTTGAATGAAGAACGTGCTCCAGAAATAAATTCATCTGCCGTTAATACTCCAGAAAAGTGACCGGCTGCTATTCCACCTACCTCACTTAAAAAAATTGAAATTACAACCAATAATGGAACCATTACTATGCCTGCCAATATTTTAGGTGTACCCAAAAATGCAGCTGAATTAATGCCCATTACCTCCAAGGCATCTATTTCTTCATTTATTCGCATGGTTCCTATTTCAGACGCAATGTGTGAACCTATTTTACCCGCCAATACAAGAGAAGTGATGGTGGGTGCTAATTCAAGAATAGTTGAATCGCTTACAATTATCCCTATGGTTGTTTTCGGAATCATAGGGGTTACCAACTGATAAGCCGTTTGAACTGTGGTAACTGCGCCCTGAAATATTGAAATAAGTATAACAATAGGCAATGAGCCAATTCCAATGGCTACCATTTCGGCAAATAATCTTTGAACATACACATTCATTTTTTCAGGCCTTGTAGCCATACTCCTCAAAAACAATAAATAGCGTCCGAAATGGTAAAAAATGCTCATAAAATATAAACTGCAATATTAGTTAAAATTAAGATTTTAGACTCACTAAAAGTTCATTTTGATACCACTTCTCTAAATCATCAAAAGTTGTACTACTTTTGAAGGATTATGCCAAATGTAATTATAACAGGGGGTACAAGGGGTATTGGACGCAGCCTGATTTCAAAATTTGCATCTGCAGGATTTAATATTGCCACCTGCTCGAGAAATGAAGGGGAACTAAAAAGCCTAAAATCGTTTTTTAAAAAAAAATATCCAAGTCTAAAGATTTTTGTTGCCAAGTGTGATGTTTCAAAAAAAAATGAGATAATTAGTTTTGGGGCTGAATCTATTCATCAAATAGGAATACCCGATGTATTAATTAATAATGCAGGTTTATTTTTGCCTGGAACTATTGCAGATGAAAAGGACGGAGATTTTGAGGAACAAATAAACACAAATTTGGCTTCGGCCTATCATCTTACACGAACCATTTTGCCCGGTATGATTGCAAAAAAAACCGGTTACATATTTAATTTTTGCAGTACCGCAAGTATAATGGCATACACCAATGGTGGATCCTATTGTATTAGCAAATTTGGTATGCTTGGCTTTTCAAGAGTATTGCGCGAGGAAATGAAAGAGCATAATATTAGGGTAAGTTCAATATTGCCAGGTGCCACAAATACCTCTAGCTGGGAAGGATCAAATTTGCCCTTGGACCGATTTATTAATCCTGATGATATAGCTAATCTGATTTTTAATTTCTATAATACCCCGGTAACCATGAATATTGAAGAAATACTTGTTCGCCCTTTTAAGGGTGATATAATCTAACGTTTAATTACTATTGTTTTACCAATGGTTTACATCTAATTAACAAACGGGGTATTGTATTAATATGAATATTTAAAAAATATCTTTAGTTTTGCAAGGTAAATAAAAAAGAAAATGATAAAGAAAATTACAAAAATTCTATTTTTAACTGTGTTTGGATACCTTGCGGTTGATACAAATGCACAAAGCAAAATTAACAGCAACGACAACAAATATCCTGCTGTAGCAAGTCAAGATCCTATTACTACAAGGGTTAGAGCTAATTTATTTAAAAAAGCGCAGTATTGTGGTTGGTTTTTTCCAACCGATGCAGTGGCGGCTACTGGTCCAACTTTAACCTCCTATGTAAGTTTTTTAACCACGGATTCAACAGCAAGATTTATTAGCGATGTAGGTGTGGCCAGCTTCAATAATTGGCATGTGGCCGGTGTTTGTTTCGATCCAAAGGATGAAAACTTTACATTTGTTACTGATGGTGTGGCTTTAAGTAAATTTAACAACTACAAGGTAGATTCAATATACTTCCTTTACCAGTATGTTAGAAAACTAGATAGTGCTATGGTTAGTGGAAAGAAAATGAAAGTGGTAGATACTTTAATTTTTCAATTTCACAATCCAAATAATATGAAATACGGTACGTTTGCCACCCCTGCCGAAAAATACGGTGATGCCAAAAATTTCAATCGTAATATTGGAGGTGCCACTGGTGCCACATATACTGAAAAAATTCCTTTAACTAATGAAGATTCTACAACCGTTACAAGTACTGGATGGAGATCAAAAGGTATGCTTGTAGCAATTCCTGCAAGTGTAACCGCAGTAAATGGTGCTGATGATAATAATCAAGTAGGTTTTAATATTTTCTTCAAACAAATGGTTCCTAATAATTTTGGAGATACCATGGAAGCTCGTAATGGAGCATCAATAAAGAACCCAGTAAATTATGCTGGATATTCATTAAGAATTAATGAAAATACCTCAAGCCAGGTAAATCAGGATGTATATAGGAATAACGCTTATTTTACAACTTCTAAGCAATTATATGGCGGTAGCCCAAATGGATGGCAATATTATACGCCTGGCAATGCTTATTTTGCTGCCAGATATGTATACTCAGCTTTTCATTTATGTACACCAAACCTTAAAGCCACTGACGTAAATAAGAACGGATATGGTGTTGGTAAAATTAGCCCAAACCCATCACAGGCGGGTCAGGATGTTAATGTTGAATTTAACATTGGAAATTCAGAAAAGGTTACTTTAACAGTTTCAGATATATTAGGCAAAACTATTAAAACGGTTAACACTGATAAGTTGAACGCTGGATTTAATGTTATATCTTTTAATACTGCTACCCTAACCCCTGGCGTTTATTTCTATACTATTACAGCA
>JBJXDS010000144.1:0-5268 GCA_046154525.1 Bacteroidia bacterium | reverse complement strand
TTTTTGCCTTCCATAAGTTAAAACCTTTGTCCATTGAGATTGATTCCCCGTGCCATAAATCCATCCACTATAATCTTTTACTTCAAATACAAAAATGCCTACGCTTGTCACAGCAACTAAATCAGTTTGAGAAAACTGACTTTTTCGTTTTTCTAAATAAAGATCATGGAAAATGTATTGTTTTATTACCCCTATTTTCAGAAGTTTAAGTATTAAATCTCTTTCAGATTTGGTACCTCTATTCTTGTCAGTGATACTCTGTAGTAATTTATTGTCAATGTTATTTAAATATACATAAAGAACTATTATAATGATAAGGATTGCAAGAACTAAAATAAACGAATCCATCCCATAATCCTCTGTTAATGCATCTGTCGTTAGGTCATCTATTGTTCTGTTGAATTTTAGATATTTTGAACTGCAATAACCAATTTGTTCCTGATACTTTATTTTAATCCAGTTATTCTCTTTTGATATAAACTCAACTTCATCACCAGTATTTAAGGTAAAAGAAACTGAATAGACTTTCCCAGCTCCTGTTCTGACATTCAAGTCAGACATTGCCAAATAAAAGTCTTTTGCAATTACGACTTGTGAGCCTGTTAGTAGAATTAATAAGAGAAGTTTAAGTCTCATTTGTAAAGATATTCCGTAACATATTAATAGTATATCTGTTCATTTTCCCCATTGGCGCATTAGCGCAGCGGTGCTTGTGTTATTACAGTTCCTGAACAACCTGAAGTTTTTATAAATTATTTAAAAACTTTAATCCTCCTTAGCCTCAAACAATTTTTCCTTATCCACCACTTTTACTTTTCGTCCGCTGTCCAATGTGGTTGATAAAATATCGTAAGGCCCGGTAATTACTTTGTCTTTTAGTTTTATACCCGATTTTATTTCGATATACATATTGTCCTGAATCCCTGTAACCACTTTTTGCCTCACGGCAATTCCATTTTTAATCACAAACACTATTTCATCTTTTACGTCTTTACTGCCTGATTTTTCTCTATCGTCTTTGCTTTCGGCTGTTCGGGTGGTAACACATTCTATGGGTAAACTTATCAAATTATTTCCCCGGTTGGTTTGTATATCTACATTGGCCGATAGACCGGGTAAAAAAGGCAGCGTATTGCCTATCATTAAATCCTGATAGGATGATTTTAACATCCGTATTTTTACTTCAAATGTGGTAACGGCGTCGGTACTCATGGTAGCTGCTGCTTTGTTACTCGCTTTGGCTATTTGGGTTACAATGCCTTTAAATTTTCTATCGCCGTATGCATCCACCTCAATCACCGCCGAATCACCTTTTTTAATTTTTAAAATATCATTTTCATTTACATCCACCCGCACTTCCACATTTGTAAAATTTGAAATCCGCATAATTTCAGTTCCCTGCATGGTGGCCGTTCCAACCACCCTTTCGCCACGTTTGTTATTTATTTTTGAAACCGTTCCATCCGTGGGGGCATAAATAATGGTTCGGGCCAAATTTTGTTTGGCTTCCCTGAGATTAGCCTGAGCATTATCAATAGTATAATTGGAAGCGGTTATTCTTTCCTTAGCCGATTCCACATCAGCCAAGGCAATTTGGTAGGCCGATTCGGCTTTTTCAAATTCAGCTATGCTAATGGCTTTTTTATCATATAAATCCTTGGAACGCTTGTAAATAGAGATAGCCTCTGTTAGGCGCGATTGAGCCTGAGTTAACATTACCATATCCGATTTTTTGCCTGAAAGTGCTGAACTAACCCCCGCATTTGCCCTATCCACCGACGATACATACAAATCGGGTTTTATTTTTAAAAGCATTTGCCCTTCTTTTACCGTATCCCCTTCTTTTACATAAATATCAGTAATCTCGCCCGATACATCGGGGCTAATGGCCAGTTCTATTTCTGGTTGAACTTTTCCGGTAGCTGTTACCGTTTGGATAATAGAACGTTTGGACGTTTCCTCAGCAGATACTTTTAGCTCCTTACTGCCATTGCCTTTAAATAGTATTAAAATAAGAACAACTCCTACGATTATACTGCCTATAATGATAATACGTTTTTTCATTTATTCTTTAAATTGCTGAATTTTTATATTGTTAAATTGTTGTTTTTTTTGCTGTTATGCTTAAGAATAAAGCATCTTATAAATTCCTGCTTCGTAGGAATGACCTATTACCTTTATTTTAGTACCAACGGTTTTCCTCTGTAAAAATCAAGCAGCACTTTTCTGAAAACTAAATCGTATTTACCCTGAACTAAATTGGCTTGGGCTACCTCATAATTGTTTTTTGATATTAGCATATCGCTTGATGACAATGCCCCTGCCTCAAAACGCTGTACATTAAATTCATAGTTTTTTTGCTGTGACATGGCGGCCTCTTTCAATGCTGTATATTTTGCTTTGGCTGCCTTATAGTTGGCCACGGCATTGGCCACCGAGGTGTAAAGTGTATTTTGTGCCTGTTGCATATTTAACTTTTGTTGCTCAGTAGCTAGGCCGGCCTGCTTTACTGACCCCCTTGTTCTTCCCCTGCTGTATAATGGAACGCTCAGGTTAAGACTTAACGATTGGCCAAGATTATTATTAAACTGTTTTGAAAATGGGGTGGTAGCAAAAACGCCAGGGCTTGTTTGGGTAACAAAATTATCAGAATACAAGGTGTTAATATTAGCCCCTAAACTAAGACTTGGGTAATAACCAGATTTCGAAACATTTTGTTGCATCAAGGATGCCTTATGTCTTAAAATGGATAATTCAATTTCCGGCATTATTTTAGTGGCATTATCATAGATAGCCTTGGTACCTTCTACATTTATCTCCTCCGGAATTGTTACCTCAGGGCTTTCTATTTTAAAATTTTCATCATATGGCACCTGAAGCAAGTTAGCAAGTCCAAGGTTTGAAAGGTTTAAACTGTTTTCGGCATTTACCAAATCCAGCTTATCAGATGATAGTTTAGCGTCCAGTTCAAAAACGGAACTTTGATTGGTGTTGCCGGCTTGAAACAAAATTTTGGCAGTTTCTAATTGTTTTTCGGTTGATAAAATTCTTGACTTTACCACATTAATAGCTTCTTTATTAAATAATATCTGCAAAAACTGAGTAGCTATTTGAAGTGAAATATTATTGGCAATAACTTCTAAATCCTTTTTACTCACCTCTTCATTAATGGAACTTAATTTTATTGAATTAGAAATTGAAAACCCACTAAATAATATTAATTGAGAATTTAACCCAAAGGAACTACTTTGAACTTTTTGAATTACGTAGGTATTATCCAATGGATTGATATTTCTACCAAAATTGAGACCGTTACCTACAAATGCTGAAGCACTTGGCAAGGCTGCTTCTTTGCTTTGCAACAAATCAACCTGACTATTTTTTACTGCCAGTTGACCTTGTTTTATAGTTAGGTTATTCTGCAATGCATAATCAATACACATTTGCAATGTCCAACTTGATTGGGCCTGACTCGCATGCCAACCAAACAGTATTAGTAAAAAACCTGTTAATCGTGCCATTTTTTTTTAAAGTTCTATGTTCTTGGTGCTAAGTTCTAAGTTTTGTTCTCAAATCTTTTTACTCAAAATCTATTTCTTCAATCCCATGTGCTTTTTCAGGAATTTTTCCATGGCTTTGTAAAATGCAAATTGGTTTTCTTCATTGCTAAACCCATGGCCCTCGTTTTCTTTTACCATATATTCTACCGCTACGCCCCTTTTTTTCAAAGCTTCTACTATTTGGTTGCTTTCATTAATATTTACCCTAGGGTCTTTAGCCCCTTGTGCCACAAATAAAGGTGTTTTTATTTTATCTACATGAAAAACCGGAGATGCTGCTTTTAGTAAGGCCTCCTCTGTATTTGGGTTTCCTACCATTTCGTACATCATTTCCAAATACGGTTTCCAATAGGGAGGAATGGTATTCATAAAAGATAAAAGATTGGAAACTCCAACATAATCTACTGCAGCTGCGTATAAATCGGGTGTATAAGCTATACCTGCGAGGGTGGCATATCCACCATAGCTGGCACCATAAATGGCCACTCGTTTAGGATCGGCTATGCCCTCTTTTATTAAATAATTTACCCCGTCAGTTATATCATTTTGCATGGTTAGTCCCCATTGTTTAAACGACATTTCCCAAAATTGGCGGCCATAACCGGTAGAACCCCTGAAATTAATTTGCAAAACTGCGTAACCCCTATTGGCCAAAAATTGCACCTCGGGATTAAATCCCCAATTATCTCTGGCCCATGGTCCACCGTGTGGATTAACTATTACAGGTAAATTTTTAGGATCCTTACCTTTAGGCAGGGTTAAATATCCATTGATAACATAGCCATCGCGGGTACGAAATGTAATTGGTTTCATTTCGGCCATTTTATCTTCTTTTAGCCAAGGACTTACTTCGCCAATGGGAACTAATTTATTTGTGGTAAACGTATAAATATAATAAGCTCCAAGCGTTTTATCGCTGTAGGTTCTTACAATATAAGTATTTTCATCCTTCGTATGGGATGAAAGGGAAATTTCATACCCTGGTAAAAGCTGTCCCAAGTTCTCAAACAGTTCTAAGGTAGTTCCATCCAAAAATTTTCGGTGTCTTTTCCAGGTTGTAAAACTTATTGCAGTTAATACTTTTCGTTTATGTGAATAATGAAGGCTACCTGCATCTACCTCGGGATGTTCAAACAAGATTTCCATTTCTGCCCCATTTTCAGGGTTCAATTTTACAATGGCCGCCTTATCTCTTCTCAAATTAGAGGTGGCATATAAATATTTATTTTCAAAATCAAAGAATAGTGGGTTCACAGATTCTTTAAAGTTGGTAGTCATTATTACCTGAAAGGTGTCTTGTTCAGTAGCCCTATAAAGCAAGCTGGAGTTAATTCCATCAGTAGTTACAGCTACCCTTAGTTTGCCATCATGGTCGGTAACCCATCCGGTAATATTTCCGGGGTTCTGTGCTATTTTTGTCATTTCACCCGTATTAATATTTAACCGGTAAACATCAAAAATTTCAGGGTTATCCTTATTTAACTGGATGAGCATTTCGTTGTCGTTATCTTCCAACTCATCTACAAAATCAGCTTTTACCCCTTCAAAAGGCGTTAGGTCTTTAAGATTGGTTCCGTCAACATTTACGGCATATAGGTGGAAATTTTCATCACCGGCATTGTCTTTTAAATAAACGATTCGCGAACCCGATTTCCAAAAATAGCCTCCTAAATCCCTATCGGTAACTGAAGTTATCCGCGTGGCTTTT
>JBJXDS010000143.1:0-27678 GCA_046154525.1 Bacteroidia bacterium | reverse complement strand
TAACCCTTACCCAATTCATTACCGAACAACAAGCCCTTTACCCCGATGCTTCAGGTGACTTAACCCGTATTTTTATGGATATTATCCTGGCGGCTAAAATTGTGAACCGTGATGTCCGCAAGGCCGGGCTGGTAGATATTCTTGGAGCCTATGGCACCACCAATGTTCAGGGAGAAGAGGTTAAAAAATTAGATGTAATGGCCAACGATGAATTTATGTCGGCCTTGGAATTAGGAGGTGATTGCTGTGCAATTCTTTCTGAAGAAAATGATGACATTGTTGTTGTTAAAAACCCTAACAATTCAAAACCAAAATATATTGTGGCCATGGATCCTTTGGACGGAAGCAGTAATATTGATGTAAATGCATCCATCGGTACAATATTCAGTATTTTTCGCCGCCGGAGCATGGCCTGGAACGAAGTAACCATGGAAGATTGCCTGCAAAAGGGAATTAACCAAATAGCCGCTGGATATATAATCTATGGCTCCAGCACCATGTTGGTTTACACCACTGGGCAAGGTGTTAATGGATTTACTTTGGATAGTTCTATTGGTGAATTTTGTCTTAGCCACCCCGATATTAAAATACCGAAGGATGGTAAGATATTTTCATTAAATGAAGGCAATTATTCTGAGTTTCCGCAAGGCGTGAAAGACTATGTGAACTATTGTAAAGAAAACGATAGTGAAACCGGGCGCCCATATAGTGCTAGATATATCGGTTCTTTAATAGCCGATTTTCATCGCAACTTATTAAAAGGTGGTATTTTTATTTACCCCCCAACAACAAAGGCCCCAAATGGAAAACTAAGGTTGATGTACGAATGCAATCCCATGGCTTTTATTATGGAACAAGCCGGAGGAAAAGCCAGCACAGGTTCCCAAAGAATAATGGAAGTAATCCCTGAAAAATTGCACCAACGGGTTCCCTTATTTATAGGTTCCGAAAATATGGTAGCTCAGGCCGAAGCTATGTATAATTCAAATATTCAATTAGGAATTACAAATTAGGAATCTTCTTAGTTTAATAAATCAAAATTCTTCATTTGTCGGAATGACAAAAAAAACTTTAAACAATACAATAATTATAATACAATAAAACAAATGACAACATTTTCAGAATTCGGCCTAAAGCCGGAAATTTTAAAGGGCATAGCCGAGTTAGGTTATGAAACCCCAACTCCTATTCAGGCTAAAGTTATTCCACAGGTTCTTGACAACCGGAGTGATATCGTTGGCTTGGCTCAAACCGGAACCGGTAAAACGGCAGCCTTCGGTTTACCCCTACTTCAGTGGACTGATACGTCACTAAGGACCCCGACTTCATTGGTATTGGCACCAACTCGTGAGCTTTGTGTACAAATAGCAAAAGACATCGAATCGTATGCCAAGTTTATGGGCAAACTAAAAGTTTTACCAGTTTATGGTGGAACCAGCATTACCAACCAAATCCGTGATTTAAGGAATGGCGTTCATATTTTGGTAGCTACACCTGGCCGTTTGATAGATTTGATAGAACGCAAAGCAGCCGACCTTTCAGCCATTGAAATAGTGGTGCTTGATGAGGCCGATGAAATGCTGAATATGGGATTTATTGATGATATAAATATTATTTTATCAAGTTGCCCAAATGATAGAACTACCATGCTTTTTAGTGCTACAATGCCCCGCGAAATTCAGCGATTGGCAAATAAATACATGAACAATCCTGTAGAAATATCAGCCGGAGATAGAAATGCAACCACCAATCAGGTGGAGCATCATTATTATTATATACGCGAACGGGATAGATATTTAGCCCTAAAGCGAATAGTGGATTATTATCCTGGCATTTATGGTATTGTATTTTGCAAAACAAAACTAGATACCCAACGTGTGGCTGACAAACTGATGGAAGATGGCTACGATGCCGAACCTTTGCACGGAGATTTAAGTCAGCAACAACGTGACCGGGTGATGGATAAATTCCGTAACAAAAACGTAAGCCTTTTGGTAGCAACGGATGTAGCCGCCCGTGGAATTGACGTTGACAGCCTTACCCATGTTATAAATTATAATTTACCGGATGAAACCGAAACCTATACCCACCGAAGTGGAAGAACAGGTCGTGCTGGAAAAACTGGGATTTCTTTGGTATTGGTAAATACAAAAGAGCGCTCAAAAATCCGTCAGATTGAATCTAATATTAAAAAGAAATTTGAAAAGAAACTTATTCCTGAAGGATCTGAAATTTGCAAGGTTCAATTATTTAATTTGATTGATAAATTGGAGAAAACGGATGCGATGGATAATGACATCGAACCCTTTTTACCCGAAATTTTTGCCCGTTTCGAAAGTTTTAGTCGTGAGGATTTAATCCGTAAAATTGTGGCCGAAGAATTCCACAGGTTTTTAATTTATTACCAAAATTCGGCCAGTTTAAATGTGCCAGAAGGTAGCGACCGTGACTCCGGCCGCGATAGCGACAGAGGCGGGGACAGAAGAGATAGAGGAAGTCGTGGCCGCGATGGCGACCGAGGTGGAGATAGAGGTGCAAGAGGCGGTGACCGTGGTGGTGATAGAGGTGGCGACCGTGGCCCACGTTCCAGCGGATACAAAGGGGGAAACGATGGCGATAATTTTGCCCGGTTATTTATTAATTGTGGCAAAATGGACGAACTAAATCCACAACGCCTGATGGGTATTGTTAATGATGCTGGAAATGGACAACGGGTTCAGTTTGGACGAATTGAAATTTTAGATAAATTCAGTTTTTTTGAAATAGAAAGATCAGCCGAACGCAGTGTTTTAGATAGCCTAAATAAATTTGAGTGGAAAAACCGCCAAATTAAAGCCGAGCCTTCGGAGAAAAGAGGAAGAAGATAGATTTTTAAAATTCAAAAACTAAAAAAAAGAGCCGACCTTAATAAGTCGGCTCTTTTTTTTTAATTTTTTTTTAAGTATCATTCATGCTTACACAACCCAACCAAATCATGAAAAAGATCGTGCAGCTCTGTTAATTCTTCTTTAATAGTGGCATCGGTGGCCCCTTCTTTTATTTCTTTGTTTAATTCTGCGGTTTCGGCTACTAATTTTTTTAATATTTTTTTTGCTTTCTTTTTATTCACACCTGTGGGAACGGCTGATTTTTGCCAGGCTACCGCCTTGTCATACATTTCCTGACTTCTTTCTTTTATAGGATTATAATTCCCTTCTTCCATGGGATGAAACGTTTGGGCCATTACTTTATGAAAATCATCTTTTTCTTTCCATTCAACGGGGGCTTGCGCAAAACTTAAATTGGCAGCAAAGAGGGCAATAACGATTAGTATTTTGTTCATTTTTTTTTGTTTATTTTAATTTTTCAATTGGGTTTACAAATATGGTTCTAATTTAGCTTTTCACCAATTACAGTATTGGATAATTTGTCGTGAATGAAATTTTTATTTTTAATAAAGTAACCAATTTGAATAACAGGTATAACAAAATTTAACCACGGATTTTGAAACATTACAACCATTAATAGTTTAATAAAATTTCGTTTAATGGCTTGGCCAATGGTTAATGAATGGCCAGCGTTATCGGTAATCTGCAATTTCATTATACGCTTACCTGGAGTGGCTTGCCAGCTAGATGATTCTAATATTGAATTGACCATCATTTGGGCTGTAACTATTAAAATTACATAAGTTAAACTACCATCCATAGCCGCCGATTCTATGCCCATCATTAGCCCAATAATATAAAGAATAATGGCAATAGGAAACATAATAATTAATGCATCTAATAAATAGGCCGCCACCCTTTTCCAAAACACACTTTGGTTGTATTCCCCTCGCCAGTCTACTTTTAATGCTGGGGCTGGGGTTGCATTTTTTAATGGTTGGTCATCTGCATTTTTATCTGTAAAATCATTTATTGAATTGTAAATATCCGAAACCACAGCCGTTAAAGCATCGTCTTCACTGTTCCAAAATTGCTTATTGTTTAGCGGTTGAAGGTTTTTTGGTAATAATGGGAGATTTGCAAATGGTGTGGCTTTCCACATGCAATTTCGAACCAAAATGGGAAGCAAAATGGTTTCCTGCTTGTTATATTTTACTATTACTTTTTGATTACGTTCGTAGCATTCGTTGTTATTTATAAAATCTACACTTATAAATGCCAGTACAATATCGGCTTCAAATAATTTTTTCTTGTAAATTTCTTTGTCATCTCCGGCAGGAATTTTAAAATCCCCATAAATTTCGATAGGTAATGCTGAATTGAACCTAACGGCAGATAAGTGTTTATCTATAGCCTTGCAAACACTCTCATCTTCGGGGGCTGCTAAAAAATAAACTATTATTTTTTTATGATTGGAATGAATCGGCTGTTTTGGCTCAACACTTTTTTCTTCATTTAAAATTTGTGTAGATGGCGTTTCAGTTGAGTGTTGCTCAGCCTCTTTTATTTTTTTACCAATCTGAAAAATGGTGCTTCCAATGGTTACAAAATCGGTATCATTAATAAATTCTTTTTCTATTTTATTGTTGTTTACAAAAGTTCCTGTAGATGAACCCAAATCCACAATGAGGTATTTCCCCTCTTCAATTTTGGTAATCTGGCAATGCTTGGCCGATACTTCGGCATCGTCCAAAACCACATCATTTCCATGTTCTGTGCCAACCATAGCCACATGGTTGGAGTTTAAAATGTCAAAAAGGTTTATCATACTTTTATAAAAATCAGGTTATTTTTAAAGGCCGAAAGAAACAAAATACTTTTCAAATTTTGCCACAAAATCTCACAATCACAAAATCTCACAAAATGATAAACAAAACAATTATTTTCCTATTCCTATCGACCAAGCATTTGATCCACCACTAATTTTATGTTAGAAGCAATATCAGTAAATGCTTCATCAAGGTCTTCATAATCCGAAATTGGCCTGGCTCCTGTTGGCAAGGCTTGTAGTTTGGCATAAGGCATTTCATTCCACTCACATTTTCGGGCTATTATGGGTATTACCCTTGCGGCTCCTTCAGCATGGCGTTTCATAGCAGTAGCCAATTCTTCATTCCATATATAATCTGAATTATTAAAATCAACACTTATTAACATCAAAATAATGTGGGCATTGGCCAATTCATTTTTTATGGAACTGTCCCACTCTTCACCTGCCATTATTTTTCTGTCGTTCCAAGCTTCTATTTTGCCCGAACGCTTTAGCATGATAAGGTGTTTATCCAATTCTTTTTTCAATTCTTCATCTTCATGAGCATACGATATAAATAGATTGAGTTTTGGTGTAATTTCTATTGACATAGTTTTATTTTAGGATATTTTGCTTCAAACATATAAAAATATTATTGTTTTTAAGGGCACTTTCATTTGAAGTGAAGTCTATCAATTTAAAATCTAAAATCGGATTATCTTTGCGGCAAAATGCAAGTTTTCAGTAAGCATAAAGAATTGATATATGAAGCTGTGGAATCCATTGCCAGCCGCAGTTTTAATACGGTTTATTATGATAATCCCAAAGAGTATGATGAGGAGGATAAGGAAAAGGGTTTGGCTGCTTTTCAGGCCAGGTTCAATACTGATTTTGCCGATTTAAATGTAAAAAGCGAAGAATGGATAGGTGAAGAGGTGTCGCCATATTTACAAACGGGATTAGGCATTAGATATCCTTATTTAGAAGTTGAAAAACTAATTGCCAATGCAAATGAGGGTTGGAAATCATGGCGAAAGGTAGATGTGGATGAAAGGGCGGGTCTGCTGGCAGAAGCTCTTGAAAGAATAAAATTACGTTTTTTTGAACTGGCGTATGCCACAATGCATACCACTGGCCAAGGTTTTATGATGGCTTTTCAGGCAGCTGGCCCACATGCTTGTGATAGGGCATTGGAAGCGATAGCCATGGGATTTAGTGAGGTAAAGCGTTTTCCTGAACAGGTAAAATGGGAAAAATGGGTGGGCCGCGATGCCATTCCCCTCCGCAAAACCTATAAACCAATTCCAAGAGGCATTAGCTTAGTTATTGGTTGCTCCACTTTTCCAACCTGGAATAGTATACCAGGAATTTTTGCAAGCCTTGTTACAGGTAATCCGGTCATTGTTAAACCGCATCCAAAATCGGTTTTGCCCTTGGCCATTATGGTTTCCGAAATTAGAAATTTATTTAAAGAAGCTGGTCTTCGAATGGATACCATTCAAATGGCATTTGATACCACCGCTAAGCCAATTACAAAAACGTTGGCTGAGCACAACGAAGTAAAACTTATTGACTACACCGGAAATTCAAAATTTGGAAATTATATAGAAGCCTTGCCTAAAATTACATTTACCGAAAAGGCATCTATCAATCCTGTAATTATTGATTCTACAAAAGATATAGAAGGATTGGTCAACAATTTGGCTTTTAGTATTTCATTGTATTCAAGACAAATGTGTACTGCACCTCAAAATATATATGTACCAGCTTCAGGTATTAAAATAACTGGCGGCAATGTGTCATTTGAAGATTTTTGCGATAGATTAAATAAAGCCATCTCAGATTTGGCCGAAGCTAAGTGGGGTCCATCCACTTTGGGCTGTGTGCAAAACGATGGCACTCTTAAAAAAATTAAGGAAATATCAATGGCATTGGGTACCCCTGTATATGAAGGTAAAACCTTTAAAATGCCAGATTTTGAAAATGCACGTACCCAGGGTTTAAATGTGCTGGCAGTGGATAGTGGTAAACAGGAAATTTTTCAAAGAGAAATATTTGGCCCCATGGTATTTGTGGTAAAAACAGAGAATACCGAAAAAAGTATAGAACTTGCCTTAAGAGGATGCCAAATTTCCGGAGCAATAACATGTCTCGTTCATTGTACTGATTTTATGCTCAGTAAGGACATAGAAGAAAGATTTAACCATGCTTTTATTCCTGTTTCATTTAATTTTACCGGACAGGTTTTTGTAAATCAACACGCTGCTTTTTCTGACTTACATGTAACAGGAGGAAACGCCTCTGGCAATGGTTCTTTTGGTGATTCGGGTTTTATAACCAAACGTTTTGTTTGGATTGGCAACCGATTTATGGCTTAATATTTATTTGACACACTCAGTTTCACATAATCTTATTTTAGAATTAAATGGCAATGATTTTACCATTGCTACGGTAAAAAAAGATGGGTTAGTGGTTAATCTCAAATTTTATCCGTTGGTAGATCAAGCCATTATGGAAGGTGTACTGGTAGAATTGCCTGAAATATATTCTGATGTTACACTTTTAATCCGCAAAAAAGATTTTATAACATTGCCTGAAAGTTTTTTTACAAGTAATATTTCTGAAATATATAAATTGAACTATATAATTTCGGAAGGAGACAGAGTGTGGTTGGATAAATTAGATAACGGTTTAGGAATTGCATATGCCATTGATGTAGCCATAGCCGATGTTACAGCTGCCAAATTTCCAAGAATAAAAATAATCCATGAGGCCACCGTTATTCTTAAAAAATTATTTAAAGAAGTAAATTTTAAAGAGCCAAAAATTATTATTTCCATCAATACTGGAAGTCTGATTATATATGCAATTAAAGATGGCAAATTATTAATATGTAATTCGTTTCAGGCCAAATCTAACGATGACATTTTTTATTTTGTAATGCTTACAGTAGAGCAATTACATTTTTTACCAGCTGAAACAGAATTGGTAATATTAGGTGAACCACCTATGAGAGCCGAAATATTTGAGCTATTTAAAAATTATATAAAAGAAATTAATATTTGGATGGAAGATTATCAGTTTTCGCCCGAAATTAAAAATACCGAACTACTAGCCTATTCATTTGCTCTGCAAACTCTTATATGCGAATAATTGGAGGACATTACAAGGGGTTTCGCTTTGACCCACCTTCCAAAATACCGGCCCGACCCACTACCGATAGGGCAAAGGAATCGTTAATCAATATTTTATTATCCAACTTTGGGATTGAAGACAAAAAATGCCTGGACCTATTTAGCGGCACCGGGAATATTGCTTATGAATTGGCTTCGCAAGGGGCTGAAAGTGTTACGGTGGTTGATGTAAATTTTAATTCGGTTGATTATATTAAACAAACCTTTGAAAAATTAGGATATCCCAATTTCAAAATAATAAAAACAGATATTTTTAAGTGGTTAAAGCAAAATCAAACCAACCAATATGAATTAATTTTTGCCGATCCTCCTTACGATCATATTGGCATGTCACAGTTACCCGAATTAATATTCAGTACTAATTTGTTAACTGCCAATGGAATTTTAATAATTGAGCACCGCACCTCTTTAGCCTTTCAAAATCCACATTTAAAGTATTACCGGGATTATGGGCAGTCTAGGTTTTCTTTTTTTGAATGGTAAATTTTCTAAGACTACCTTTGCATCACTAATTTTTTAAAAAAAAATAAATTAAATATATGAAAAGGCATGCAACGGCCGTATGGCTGGGAAGTGGAAAAGAAGGTAGCGGGCATTTAACAACCCAAAGCACTGTATTAAATAAGACTCAATATTCATGGAGTAGCCGATTTGCTGATGGGATTGGCACTAACCCCGAAGAGTTATTAGCTGCGGCCCATGCAGGTTGTTTTACTATGAAGGTAACTTTTGTATTAGGGGCTGCTGGCTTTACACCTATGGAACTAGAAACGCAATGCACAATTACTTTAGAAGATGGAAAAATAACAGGATCCCATTTGGAACTTACAGCCAAAATAAAGGATATTTCTCAAGAACAATTTGAAGAGGCGGTAAGAAACGCTGAAGAAAATTGTTTAGTCTCACATGCTCTAAATACAAAAATCACAGTCCAAGCCACACTTAATTCTTAAAATAATTTGGGTTGTATTTATACAGTTCGTCAATTGGCGCTGCATCTTTAGTGGTAGATTGACTGCTACATTTTTAAAAGTTTTCTTTTGTAGCAAAAAATGGGTTAGTGTTAAATAATATGAGGCGAATCAATTGTCTTTTAGGGCTTTTGTTAGTCCTGCAATTTATCCAGCACAAGACCTCTCAGTATAGCAAGGTTAAAGCTTTTTCTTACTTATACTATTGTTCCAAACTCTATTTCTACTTAACAATTAGTTAACATTGAGGAAAAGTGTAAATAATGTTGTGTAGGCACCTTTGCGGTGCATGAAAAAATTAATTTTATTCTTAAAAGAATTAAGCTCTAGAACATTACTAGTCATTTTTGTATTTTCTTTTTCATTAACATTTACTTCAGCCCAAAGTAAAATTACTGGAAAGATAGTGGACAAAGCTACCAACGAGGCATTGGTTGGCGTTACCGTTTTTGTTAAAGGAACTTCAATAGGCACCTCCACCGACTTGGATGGCAAATATGAATTAAAAGTAGACCCTGGCACCTATGATATCAATGTTAAATACATTGAATACAAAGAAATAGTGGTTACCGGAATCATAGTTAAGGTTAACGAAACTGTATTTCAGGACTTTTTTTTAGAGGAGATATCAGCCATTGGAAAAGATTTAGGACCAGTAGTGGTAACCGCAGAGGCCAAAAAAGAATCGATGGCCGCCATTAATGTAGAACGTAAAAATGCGGTGACAGTGAGTGATGGAGTATCGAGTGAACAATTCCGTAAAACACCAGATCGCAATGTTTCCGATGTTTTAAAAAGAGTATCAGGAACAAGTATTCAGGAGAACAAGTTTGCAATTATACGTGGAATGAACGACCGTTATAATGCGGCCTATCTAAATGGAGCACCCCTGCCAAGTACCGAAAGTGACCGGAAAGCTTTTGCCTTTAATATTATTCCTTCTAATCTTATTGATAACCTTATAATTTATAAAGCACCAGCACCTGATATTTTAGGAGATTTTGCTGGAGGAGTAATTATGATAAACACCAAAAGCATTCCCGATTCCAAAACCTCTGTTATAAATTTTTCTACAGGCTATCATTCACTTACCACTTTCCAGCCCTTTTTTCATTACCGAAAATCAAAAACAGATATTTTGGGTTTTGACAATGGTACCCGGGGTATTCCTGAATCAAGAAATTTTAAGGATGGGATGGAAAAATCAGAGTATGTAAACATAACAAAAAAATTTAATAACGATTGGAAAATTTATGAAAAACAGGCTTTACCTAATACCAATCTTTCATATTCCTGGGGCCGAAGCTTTAAGCATCACCAGAATTCTTTTGGCACTCTAGCATCGTTTACCTATGCAAGCAATAATCGATATACCCCAAGCGAACAAACTAAGACAAGGTATGAGGATAATATTTTGGATCAGGATTTTAAAGATGAACAGTATGTAAATAATATTTCTTTTGGAGCCCTGCTTAATTTTGGCTACAAGTTTAAAAAGAAACATGTATTGACTGTAAAGAACCTTTTCAATTTAAATACCGATGATATTACTACCATGCGAGCAGGTTTGGCAAGTGGAGAAAATCAAATTTACGCTAAATCAACAAGCAATATATACAGCCAGAACAGGATTTTTTCTACCCAAATAGCTGGTGAACATTTGCTTAATGAAAAGAAGCAGAGGATAAATTGGGTATTGAATGCTGGCAATATTTTCAGATCGACCCCCGACTACAGGGTAGCTTCCTATGCCGGTGAGGGTGATAACCCGGCAAACTATTCAATGACCATTAATAATAATTTATTTTCCAATTCTACTGGCCGTTTTTATTCTGATATGTCTGAAATGATTTTTAGCGGTACAGCAAATTATTTTTTACCTTTTCGATTTAAGTTTACCAAAAACGAGTTTAAGGCAGGGGTGTTTTCGCAGGTTAGGAACCGTGAGTTTACGTCTCGTTTTTTTACATATTATGGCAATTATGGAATAACCGGAACTCCTGAAGAAAATTTGAGAGGTGATAATATTAGTGAAACAGGTGTTTACATGATAGAACATGGTACACCAGCACGCGATAATTATTCGGCAGAGTCAAAACTTAATGCAGGATATTTAATGATGGATACCCGATTTCTCACAAAGTTCAGATTGGTGTATGGAGTAAGGTACGAAGTTTATGGTCAAAAAATAAATACAGCCGATGGTTCAAACTTACCTATGGTGATTGATTCTACTTATCGTGATTTTTTTCCATCCTTAAATTTTACATGGAACCTTAATGAAAAAGCCAATTTGAGATTATCAGCAGGAAAAACAGTTAACAGACCTGAGTTTAGGGAATTGGCAGCATTTCCATTTTTTAATTTTAACCTTAACTCAAATATTGCCGGAAATACCAGGCTACAGCCTGCCAAGATTTGGAACTATGATGCACGATGGGAGTTGTTTCCTTCTAATAAAGAAGTTATTTCAGTTGGTGTGTTTTATAAAAAAATAACCAACCCAATAGAAATGGCCATAGATGTAAACCAGGTAGCCATAAGAACTTTTGGGTACGATAACCAAAAAAGTGCCGACAACTATGGAGTAGAATTAGAGTACCGCAAATCGTTTAATTTTATTGCCAAAGCAACAGGTAAAAAAGTATGGGAAAACCTTACTTTTTTTACAAACCTTGCATTTATAAAATCTAAAATTACATTTAATCAATATTCGCAAGCCTTAACGGATAGGCCATTGCAGGGTCAATCACCATTTGTTATAAATTCAGGGTTACAATTTAATGATACCAAAAGTGGATGGGGAGCCAATTTAAGTTATAACAAAATTGGCCGCAGGATCGCGTTTGTAGGGGCCCCTAAAATTGCCAAATTCGGGTTGGATATTTATGAAAACCCACGAACAGTTATTGATTTTCAGATAAGTAAATCATTTAAAAAATGGGATTATAAACTAACCGCAGGTGATTTACTGGCCCAGGACCTTGTCTTTTATCAAGACATTGATAATAATAAAAAATATGATAAAGGAACTTTTACTGATGGAGTGAATACTGGAGACAATACAATATTCAGTTACAAAATGGGAACTACTATTACGGCTGCCATTGCCTATAAATTCAAATAGTAGATTTAAAATTAAATAGCTTTACATTAATATAACATGAAATTAACGAGGCCGTAAACTGGCCTCGTTTTTTTTGTACCTAATTAAAAAAGATAAATCGAAGATTCGATAATGCCTATTACTAAAAAATAAATATAAAATTAATTATCAAATCGCAGATTCGATAAAGCCTATTACTAAAAAATAAATATAAAATAAATTATCAAATGAAAAATTTTACAACAATCAAATTAATGATCACGATGGTGATTTTAGGTGTTAATGTCGCTATTGCGCAAAACCCATTCAAATTTAAATCAGTATCGTTTGTAGGGGCAATGGATGCCAATACAGACTGGACAATAGGCTGGACAAACTGGAACCCAGAGCAAACGACCTATCCTTCGGTTAATGAAACAACAACGTTAAACGCTGCGGCTACATCATCAGGAAAAATTGAAATTACAACCAATATAACTTTAGATAGTAATAAGGTGTATTTACTTACCGGATTTGTATACGTAAAAAATGGAGGTACTTTAAATATACCTGCAGGTACAGTTATCCGTGGTGAGGGAAATGCCAGTGCCACTCCTGCTAACTATGCTTCAATAATAATTCAGCGAGGTGGTAAAATAAATGCCACAGGTAGGGCAAACAAGCCAGTTATTTTTACTTCAAATAAAGCAGTAGGAAGCCGCAAGCAAGGCGATTGGGGAGGCATACTGTTATTTGGTAAAGCAACAAACAACCTACCTGGAGGCCAATCAGGATGCACTCAGTGTGTAAAAGGTGAGGGTTTGGTAGAAGGTCCGTTTGGTTATCCTGACGGTGTGTATGGTGGAAGTGATGATGGTGATAATTCAGGAGTGATAATCCATACCCGTATTGAGTTTCCAGGTATGATTATTTCAGCCAATAATGAAATAAATGGGTTAACTTTAGGAAGTGTGGGATATGGCACCAAGATAGAAAGTGTTCAGGTTTCATTTTCGAACGATGACTCATACGAA
Organism: Bacteroidia bacterium; assembly: GCA_046154525.1. GTDB lineage: Bacteria > Bacteroidota > Bacteroidia > NS11-12g > UBA9320 > JABWCE01. The sequence goes on along the minus strand of JBJXDS010000143.1, from coordinate 14,717 downwards.
TGGTTTGGTGGAGCTGTTAATGCAAGATATATAGTTGCCTATAAAGGCACAGATGATGATTTTGATACAGATTTCGGATATCATGGCAACAATCAGTTTGGTATAGGTTTTAAAGATTCTGTTCATTACGATCAAACATGGAATGCCCCATCCGGTTCAAGTACTTCAGAAGGATTTGAAAGTGATAACGATGGTTCAGGTTCTACCAATACGCCAAAAACCTCTGCCATTTTCAGTAATTTTACAATGATAGGCCCATATTATATTGGTGAAACATATTCACAACATTCTTCAACTGTTAAGGGAGCTTTTCGACGTGGTGCAAGAATCCGCAGAAATTCAGCACAGTCGGTTCTTAACAGTATTTTTATGGGATATAGGAATGGATTGATGGTTGATGGATCAGCTTCCATTGCTAATGCTACGTCAGATGAATTAATGTTTAGGAACAATTTATTTTTAGGTATGGCCTTCACTCCCGTTACTACCACGGCTAATTCGGTTGTAGAGGTAGCAAGTGCAACTGATTTAGCAGGTTTAAATACGTGGTTTACAGCCACCATTGCTGCTAATCGTGTTAATCCAGTTGCGTGGTCAGCCGGAACATTATTGGTTAATCCAAGTGCCTATTCAACTTCGCCTAATTTAAAACCAGTTGCTGGTTCACCAGCATTATCGGGTGCCGATTTTTCAACTGCTAAAACGCCAACTGCAGGTATTAACAAGTTAATTGTTAACGGTTCAATTTCCGTTTATCCTAACCCAAGCAATGGAACAGCCAATGTTGAGATTGATATTTTATACAATGCAACCCTAACTATTTCAGTAGTAACACTGGAAGGTAAAGTAATAAGAAATTTGAATGATACCTATCCAGCAGGTAAATCAGTGGTAACTTTTGATGGCCTTAGCCAGGGAGTTTATATTGTTAAGGTTGCTCAGGATGCATCGTTTAACACCTTTAAACTTATTGTAAAGTAAGTTTTTTTCATGCTCAAGTAATTAAAGGGAACTGAGAGGTTCCCTTTTTTTTTGGTTAAAAATTAGCATTTTAGAAATGTATATAGCACAAAGTTTAACCTTATCATAAAATTCTCTTTCAATTGTGGTTATCTGATAGTAGTTATTTAGTAGCGTGATAAATAGCTTACTACTACGATTGAAATTTAGGGTTATTCAGTTTCTTATCAAATTTGTTTTTAGTGGTTTTTACTCGGGTTTAAAACATTAAAAACAATTTATGAAAAAGCGAAAAGTAAAAGTAGCCGTAATATCTGATGTGCATTTAGGTACCTATGGTTGCCATGCCAAAGAATTAAAACACTATCTGGAAACTATTGCCCCCGAAACGCTGATTTTGAATGGCGATATTATTGACATCTGGCAGTTTAGTAAAAACTACTGGCCTAAAAGCCACATGAAGGTTATTAGGCAAATTTTGAAACTATCGGAAAATGGAACTACCGTTTATTACATTCCCGGAAACCACGATGAGATGTTGCGAAAGTTTGAAGGATTACAATTGGGAAATATTACAGTTTGCAATAAGGTGGTGATGGAACTGAATGGTAAAAAAGCCTGGTTTTTTCACGGCGATGTATTTGACGTATGTATGCAGCACAGCAAGTGGCTGGCTAGGCTTGGAGCCAAAGGTTATGACTTGCTTATACTTATAAACCGGTTTGTAAATTTTATTTTAACCAAAATGGGACGTCGCAAAATTTCCTTATCCAAAAGGGTAAAGAACAGTGTGAAAAGTGCCATCAAGTTTATCAATAATTTTGAAATAACGTGTGCCGATATAGCTATTGAAAAAAATTATGATTATGTGATTTGCGGACATATACACCAGCCCGAAATCAGGGACATAGTAACCAAAGAAGGAAAAGTTACTTATCTTAATTCAGGCGATTGGGTAGAAAACCTAACAGCATTGGAATACAATAAAGGCAAATGGGAACTGATAAAAATAAATGAAATAGATGAAGGTGACGAAGAGGAACACCATACGGATAAAAACACCAAACAGCTTTATAACGAATTATTAAAAGAATTTAACATAGCGTCATAAGGAATAGGAACGCAAATGACGCAAATAAATAAGATAAAAAATGATTTAGGGTAATAACTTTTCCAAAGTTTGAAACTTTGAAAAAGTTGTTGAGACAAAATTTAGAAAAATAAAAATTATACATAATCATAAAAAGCCAGGGTCATTAGCGTTTCAATAATTAAAAAAAAATGAGAATATTATATGCCATACAAGGAACCGGAAACGGCCACATTACCCGCAGCGTTAGCATAATTAACGAACTTAAAAAGCGCGCTGAAGTGGATGTATTGGTTAGTGGAATACACAATGAAGTAAAATTACCAATTAATGTTAACTATAATTTTCGGGGCCTTGGTTTTGTTTTTGGACAAAACGGTGGGATTAATTACCGCCAAACGTTTAAACAAAACAAGTTAAAAACCCTATTCTCGGAAATCAAACAATTGCCGGTAGAAAATTACAATTTCGTGGTCAGCGATTTTGAACCGGTATCGGTTTGGGCCGCTTCACGGGCCACTGTTCCTACTATAGGCATCAGCAATCAGGTTTCGGTATTGCACCCAAAAATTAAAAAACCATGGCCACCTGTGAGTATGAGCCGGATATTTTTGGAAAACTATGCCCAGTGTGATTATAATATCGGGCTACATTTTGAACCCATTGATAATGCCATAGTAACCCCTGTAATACGCGATGAAATAAGAAAAGGGAGAAACACAGATGGCGGATATGGCCTTGTGTATTTACCCTTTTACAGTGATAAAATTATTTATAACGCTTTGCAAAAAGTGTCATCTATGCCTTGGGTAGTTTTTTCAAAACACTCAAAAAAGGCCTATCAAAAAGGCACTATTCGGTTTGAACCTATTAATGGAAATCTATTTAACGAAAAATTGTTAGGATGCCATATAGTGCTTACCGCCGCAGGATTTGGAACCACCTCCGAAGCCCTGCACTTGGGCAAAAAAATGATAGTGGTACCCATGAAAGGCCAATATGAACAAAAATTTAATGCTTATACACTTCAAAAATTTGGGGTTAAAATTTTAAAAACGCTTGAATCAGTGGAAGCCCCTTTACTGATAAAACAAGTTTTGGACAGTAAGGCCGGTTTTAAAATGAACTATCCTGATAATGTGAGAATGATTTCGGATAAAGTGATGGACTTATACAACGGGCCAATAATGGAAGCCATGTATGCTAATACCGATCCAAAGAATCAACCTTTAGATTACTATTTTAACCCAACAAACGTAAAACGTGATCCTTCAGGAACGCTTTCCTACTGATTTTATTTGGGGAACCGCCATTTCATCGGCCCAAACGGAAGGCAATCCGCAGGCAGATGGGGCGGGATTTTCTATATGGGATGAGTTTGCCCTGCGAAAAGGAAAAATTAAAAACAACCACACCAACCAATCGGGCTGTAATTTTTATTCGCATTATAAAGAAGATATTCAAATAATAAAAAAATTGGAAATCCCCAATTTTAGGTTTTCCATTGCCTGGCCGAGGGTTTATCCCATGGGCTATGGGCAGGTAAATCATCCGGGTTTAGATTTTTATAAGCGATTAATTGATAATTGCCTTGAAAATAATATACGGCCCTGGGTTACTTTGTATCATTGGGATTTGCCCGCAGCCTTAGAAAGCAAAGGCGGCTGGACCAATAGAAATATTGTTAGTTGGTTTAAAGATTATGTTTTGACACTAGCCATGCACTTGGGCGATAGGGTAAAAGATTGGATAGTAATGAACGAACCTATGGCTTTTACCGGAGCCGGGTATTTTTTAGGATTACATGCTCCCGGCAAAATGGGGATGGGAAATTTTATCCCCGCCATGCACCATGCAGCTTTAGCTCAGGCTTCGGGAGCCAGAATTTTGCGAAGCGAATTTAAAGACGCCAATATTGGCACTTCGTTCAGCATGTCGCAGGTTCAGCCATTTTCTGATAATCCTGCTGATGTTATAGCTTCCGAAAAAGTTCATGCTTTATTAAACCGTTTGTTTTTAGAACCCAGTTTGGGATATGGTTATCCGGTAAAAGAACTTCCTTTTTTGCAGAAGGTTGAAAAATACATGCGGCCTGGCGATGATAAACGCATGCAATTTGATTTTGATTTTATTGGGGTGCAAAATTATACCCGTGAAATTGTTACTTCTAACTGGTACACGCCTTATATGCAAGCCCGCATGATTCCGGCCAAACTGCGAAATGTGCCGCTAACCGCTATGGATTGGGAAATTTACCCTCCGGCTTTATACAATGTTTTAAAATTTGCAGCCGGATACGATAAAGTGAAAAGCATCATTGTGTCCGAAAACGGAGCCGCTTTTCTTGAACCACAAACTCACACCGGTGAGGCCGATATTAACCGTGTAGAATTTTTAAAGCAAAATGTATATCAGTTACAAAAAGCACTATCAGAAACGGACAAAATTAAGGGTTATTTTGTTTGGAGCTTACTGGATAACTTTGAATGGGCCGAGGGTTTTAACCCGCGTTTTGGCCTGGTTCATGTAGATTTTGAAACCCAAAAACGCACCATAAAACACAGTGGCTATTGGTACCGTAAGTTTATTATGGAACAAATGGCCAAAGCACATGTGTTGGATTAAAAATAGAGGATACTTTGTCTGCTTTGTTATATCCTTAAGCGGGTGCTTTCGAAAGTGACCGTTTCTTTTTAATCACTTCCCTTAAAACTTTCAGATTTTGCATTGCAAAACCAATAATTTACTTCTGACCTGCAGAAGGATTTTTCAAAATAACCTTAATATGGAAACATTAGTTTAATGTTTTGATAACAAACAAATTTATTCTTTGCCATTGGAAATTAAAGCACCAATAATCATTAGAAAATGAGTAAGTTTATTGAAATAGCCTTAAAAAAATATATAAAAGTACATCCTGCGGCTAATGAAAAGGAAGTTTTAAAATACCTCCACATCTTAGGTTATACAAAAGATGAACTGGATAAAATTGATTTATCGGGTTCAACAAAATTGAGTTCAAAATTCTAAAAATCGAATTATACCAATTAGCAAACCCTCAAATACTAATGTATTTTCAGTCTTCTAATTTATAACCCACACCTTTAATGGTATAAATTAACTTTTCTCCAATTTTTTCACGGAGCTTTCGGATGTGAACATCAATAGTGCGGTCCACCCCATGGGTATCAGCGCCCCACACCTCGGAAAGTATTTTTTCACGAGTAAAAACTTTACCGGGCTTAGTGGCTAAAAGCGATAAAAGATCGAATTCTTTCTTTGGCAAAGCTAATTTTTTACCATCGATATAAATGGAGTAGGCTGAACGATCAATAATTAGATTGTTAACCGTAATTAAAGTTTGTTTATAATCGAGGTTTTTACCACGTTTCAAAATGGCCCCAATCCTACTCAAAAGTATATTGGGTTTCACAGGTTTGTTTATATAATCATCAGCACCAGCTTTAAATCCTGCTAGTTCAGAATACTCTTCAATCCGGGCTGTCAAAAACATTATAAAAATGTCTTTTGTTTCAGATTGTGATTTTATCTGACGGCATGCCTCTATTCCATCCATCTTTGGCATCATCACATCCATCAATATAAGTTCGGGTTTAAAAATTTTTGACTTTTGAATGGCCTCTATGCCATCAGATGCTATTTCAACAATATAGTCCTCCTTTTCGAGTAAATATTTAACAAACTCAAGTATATCAGGCTCATCATCTACAATTAATATTTTGGGGCGCATTTTTTTTAATGTGCATCAAAGTTGCCCCAATAAAATTACCTTTAAGTTAGTCCCATGTTAAGTCAATATTAAGGGAGGTAATTTGAGACAATGAGTAATTAGTTCTGTGGTTTAAAATGGATGGAAAAAATTTGTTAAAATCAAATCCGTTGTAAATATTTTTTTGCATAAGTAAAAAGTTTACTGAATGTGAATTTTATTACCTAAGGGGTATTTCTTTAATAATTCACACGAATATAATACCCCAATAATTTAGCAATAATAGGCAATATCGAATTTAGCAGTATGACTTTACAAACAGCTACAATTACAGAAACCATTTTAGTTGAAGAAGCCCAGCTTACCGATATTGAAAGCCTTAAAAAACTATTGAAACAACTTGTTCCTGATCAAAACCCGGAATATGGAATAATGTTGGTGGACTTGAGTGAATCAATAAAATCTAATTACAATAAATGGTTTGTGGTGAGAAACAATGAACGGGTGGTGGGCTGCTGTCAACTAATTATTTATCGCAATTTAATTCGCAGTCCTTATCGCAAGGCAATAATTGATTCTGTTATTATAGATGAAGAAAATCAATATTTAGGATTTGGAAAATTAATGATTGAAAAAGTTTTGGATTATGCCAAAGATCATCAGGTAGGTAAAGTGCAGTTAATTTCAAGTTTTCCAAGAACAGCGGCCCATCATTTTTATGAGAAGATGAATTTTGCAAAAATGGGGTATGGGTATATAATTGACTTAAGTATAAGGAAGCGAAGTTATTTTTTGTAGCTAATAAATTATTTTAAACTGTTCAGCCGATACATTAATGCATTGGTATTGATTGAGAGGTACAGACGCTGGGCCGACCAGTACCACGCCATCTGCATCAAATTTGGAACCATGGCAGGAACAATAAAAGTGATTTTCAGTTTTCAAAAAATCTATACCACATCCGGCATGGGTGCAGTATCCCGAAAAAGCTTTCATTTCATTAAAAGAAGTTCTTTTTAGCCAAACATCCCCTTTTGGTATGCTAATTTTTTGGATAGCATTTAGGGTTTTAAGTTCAGGATAATCATCGGTATTAATTTTTAAGATATTAAAGGTGGGAATATTTTCTTTTCTAGCATTAATCGAATCTCCTGAAAGCTTAATAGAAAGCCTGTCATCTATCATGAATTGAGCCGGCATACTTAGTTCATAATACCCAACTTCAGTCCCTACATTTCTTATTTCTAACAAATCCGTGTTTTTATTTCTTAACTCAATTAATACAGTTTTTATATTTTTAGCTTTTAAAAAAACTTTTAGCGTTTCCCCGGCAATGGCCTCTTCAGGTTCAATTTTTAAAATTTCAATGGATTTGGGAAGTACAGGATTTTCTGTTTTAATATTTTCTTTGATGGACTCCTGGCTTTCGCCGGAAATTTTTATTGCTAAAAAAATGCCAGGTTCAAACTTGGCAGGCAATTGAATTTTATGTGAATTACTTTTTGAATCTATGTTATCTTGAGCTAATTCCCAATTTGCATTGCCAATTTTTGTAAAAACAGAAAGTGTCCCTATGTTTTCAGCGAGCCAAAATATTTCCAAAGTACCTCCGGCTATAGCTGTTTCAGGTACAACATTTAAAAGTATGAGTTTCTTGGCAGGTGGAATTATTATTGGTGGTTTTTCATCCGGTTTGCATGCCGCCAATATAAAAGTTATTGCCGCTGAAAATTGAAGATATAAATACTCGCTTCGTGTCAATGTGCTTTATTTTTTATAGGGAGCCTTGCCATATCTTTTTTGCTGTTTTTCTTTTTATAAGCCAAAAAAGTTTTGATAATGGCTAGTTCCTCTTCGGTTACATTTCGTTCTGTTAATTTATCCTCATGTTTTGGGTTCAATATCCTAAGGTCGTATCCGGCTAATTCCTGGGAACTAAAATCTGGGTATATTTCCCGCTTCCTCACTTTTGCATTATGGCATTTGGCACAATTAATATCAAACAGGATTTTTCCCTTATCAAATAATTTTACGTATTCCGAAAGCACAGGTTCTTTCATGGCTTTGGGAAATTCATAAGCAACCTTTTTTTGGCTAGCGCATCCGGCTATTATAATAAATGTGGTAACAGTAACAATTATAATTATTTTTTTCATTTTTAATATTCTCCTCCCACCTTTCGTTTGTTCCATGCTTTATTTTTTGATACGGGCAGCTTTGTTGGCGGCACTTCAAAAATTATATCTTCATTGAGTGATTTCATAAATTGAACCAATTGGTGTTTTTCTGTTTTTGTTAAATGCAAGGAATCTGATGACAAGGTCTGGTTTTCAACTTTCAATCCTCTGCCAGCTCCACCACCGCCATCGTAAAAATCTACCACCTCATTTAAACTGGCAAACACACCATTATGCATATACGGCTTGGTATATTGGGCATTGCGAAGCGAACCCGTTCTAAAAGCGTTGGCGGTTTCGATAGCCGGGTTTATCCCAAAGCGTCCTTTATCTGTGCTTAGTTTGCTATAGGCGGTATCGGCAGGCACGCCCAAAACTTCAAACTCAGAACCCACATACGGAGGTTTTACTCCATTGAACTGTGGCACAAAATGGCAGGTAGCACATTGGGCTTTGCTCATAAAAACATTAAATCCCTGCTTTGCTGAGGCGTCCAATACAATGCTATTATTTATGGCATTGTCAAAGGGGGCATAGTAATTACTAAACTTGCTGTAGTAAAAACTAATGGCCGAAACAATGTGTTCCACCGTAATTTCTTTTTCCTGTGGGGTGTATTTTAATAATTTGGTAAACGCCTTTTTATAGTCCCCGCAGCTCAATACTTTTTTTAAAATTTCTTTTTCATCGCTTCCCATTTCAAGCGGATTGGTGATTACATCTTTTCCCTGGTGTTGCAGGGTGATGTGTTTTCCATCCAGCATCAGCAAGTGGTTGAAGCCAGCATTAATAAGCGATGGGGTGTTTCTTGGTAAAAAACTTTTATGGTCAAATTGCATCGAAGTTTTAGAAACTGTGTCGGTAAAATACTCGCTTGTTTTATGGCATGAAGCACAACTCCGTAAATTATTGGCTGATAAAATAGGGTCGTAAAAAAGTAACTTTCCAATTTTGTCAATTTCAGTCAATGCTTCCTTATCATTTACCCTTAAAAAAATCCCTTTTGAATTTTGTCCATAATAAAGTTGCTTATCAAAAATCGAAGTGCTTTCTTTATTTATCGAATAATCAACCAAACTGCGGGTAGATACTTTGTACTTTTTTATTAGCTTTTGGTTAAAGGCAAACAGCGGATTTATAAAATCTTTGATAAACGTAAAATGATCAAACTTAGAATTATCGGCCGGTTGTGCTTTAACAAAATCCATAGCTTTTGCATACAAATGGATATAATCGGTCGACAAAGGTGTTTCCGAAAAACTTTCGTTAAACGAACTGTAGGTGAAATTTACATCCTCCATCATTATTTGCAATTCAGGAATTACCCGTTCCGGATTGGGGCATTCAAAACCTGTGGTATAAATGGCAGCAAGATTTAATAAATAAAGGCGGTTGCACAAAAAAAAGTGATGATAGGTTTTTAAATTATCGGTAATGGAATCGGCAAAGTACGATTTCGTATTTTCAACCGATTCTTCTATCAAACCCAATAAATGTTGCTTGTCAATGTTTTCTTCATCCAAATAAATTTGTGCGAGGGTGAAACCGGCACCAATTCGTTTGTATGGTTTTTCCCATTTTTCAAATACTTCGGTTTCCCATTCCACGGGCAATGGGCCATTTATTTTTTTGTAAGCCACGGGGTTCAAATACCGCAACCAAATATCCATTCCTTTCATCTGGTTGCGGGTTTGGTTTATTTCATTTTTTATTAATTCAATAGCATCTGCCGAATTCAAATCACTGGATTTTATCAACTTCACCAAATCCGTTTGTTGTGAATTGAAATTGCTCAATTTTTCGGTATAGCCGGTAATATAGCTATTGCTTCGGTCTTTAATATTAAACGAAAAAATAGCCGTGAGGCTAAATATCAGAAATATAAAAGATATTATTTTTAGTCTCATATGTAATTAATATCTATTTTTAGTCATTTGCCATATGTAATGCCCATATTTTATTCGCGTTTGTGTTAAATTTTTCGCTGCTATGGGCATTTCATAGCACTGTTTTTTTTTATTACGAGTATTAAACGATGAAAGAGGTTTGGTCAATAATTGACCAAACCTCTTCTTGTTTTTAAAAAATGGTATGCAAAAGGTTTACTTAGTTTTTAAGCAATCGGGTAACATAAATAGTATTGGAAGTTGTTATTTTAACAAAGTATAGTCCGGTACTTAAGCCCGAAGTATTTAGCGTTAATGAAGTTTCACCTGATGCAGAAATTTTGCTTATGGCAGGGGTTACTTCCTTGCCCAAAACGTCAATCACCATTATTTCAAGGTTTTCTTCGTTTTCCAGATTTATTGAAAGTGTTGTATTTCCACTAGTTGGGTTAGGATAAAGTTTTACCCTTGAGCTTTCTGAAATAACAGGTTTTACACCTACATTATGTATGCCTATTCCTTGCAATACAAAATTGTATTCAGGGGTTTCTACATCGTTTGTTTCAATAATAATGGAAGTTACTTTTCCGTCAATTGAATTTGGGGTAAACTGAACATTGATGGTTTGAGTGCCATTTATTGCAATGCTAATTGGAAAAGCCGGAGGAGTAACCAATGCAAACTCGGCAGCATCATAGCCTTCAAAGCGAATTGATTTTATAGTTAATGCACCTGGACCTTCGTTTTTAATTACTAATGGCAATACTTTTGAGGTATTTTTCATCACGTTTCCAAAATCGGTATTATCTGCAAAACTTGGCGATGCATCATTATTGGCAATGCTTACATTATTTCCGGTCACACTCACATTAGGTACAGATGCTTTGGTATCAGGATTGAACATAGTTAGCAATTGGCCACCTTCTACCAATGCTCCGGGGATTGCATAATGGGCCTGGTCAACATAAATGAAATTACCAACGCCCAATATTTCCTGCATATCAATTATTCCTGACGATTCTTCGTCTTGTGTTAAAAAATTAGGAGCCCCGGTTACAAATTTTTCAGCATCGTGGGTAGCTATTGCTTTAACCGCATCTGTAGCGATATCGTATTGCCAAATTCTGGCAAGGTAACTCTGGTTACCCGGATCTTCCTGGATAAGAATATGACCAAAATTATCTATTACCATATTATCCATCATCTTAGGTCCTTCAGTTCCATCCAATACGGCTGTAATTGTTCCGCCCGTTTCAGGATTTGAAGGGTCGGTAAAACGTAATCTCCATAAACGGCTTGGGGCTGTGAATGAGTTGGTAGTTACAAAATAGAAATCTTTTGGGTTGTTAGGATCCCAAGCACCATCTTCTGGACGTAGGAATTCTGTAACACCAGCTGCATCACTGGCAGTTTCCAAAGCGGCTCCTGTTGAATTTTGAACTTGACCAAGATCGGCTAAAGTAAAGGCTGTTCCTGCTGTAGGCACACTGGCACTTACTTCTAAGGTTAATCCTGATACTTTCACACCATATAGTTTACCACCAGATAATCCAGCTTTTTCTATTACGGTACCTGTATTGGTTTTTGTTCCTATATAAAAATAAACTTGTCCGGGAGTAGCATCATCCATACCGGCAACAACAGTTTTGTTACTTGTAAACGGACTGGCTACCGCATTTTCCCAACTGAATTTTCCAAGGTAAGGCAATTCGTAGGTTGTGCCTGCATTCACGCCTGTTGCAATATGTCCAAAGGCACGACCTTCAGCTCCTGCTTCTTCTCCATTCATATAGATACGTTCCTCCGTTCCTAACATGGTTTTAGGATTATAGAATGCAGAAGGTGCAGGTAGATCCCCAGCGCAAAAACGATTAAAAGCAGATGATGCACCTGGGTTTGCAGCATTATACAGTGTATAACCTGTGCCATTCCAGATATTTACATTCTTAATTAAGTCGCTTCCGCTCGTCACTATAAGGTTCGATTTATTAATAGTCCATTTTGAAACAAAAGCTCCTTTTTGGCCATGGGCATGAGTTGCACCAACGGTACTAACCATTTCATGATTCATCAATAGTGTAAACGTTCCATTTCCATTATCATAAGCGCCTAAACCATCACCTAAACCGGCCATTTTATAAGTACCAACTGAATCACCAACGGTTAGTAAAGCATTTGTTTTAACACCTGGGGCTACTGGTAATAAATAAGGTGCATGAGAACTTTGAGGTCCGGCTCCTAAGAATGAATTTTTAGTATCGGGGTTAAACAATGATAAAAGCTGTCCACCTTCTACCAGTGAACCTGGTTGAGCATAATGGGCCTGGTCAACATATATAAAATTACCTACTCCCAATATGGCTTCCATATCTATAATTCCGGAGGCTTCTTCATCTTGGGTAAGAAAATTAACACCACCTGTAACAAAACGTTCAGCATCATGTGTAGCAATTAATTTAACAGCATCAGTTGCAATGGTGTATTGCCAGATTTTAGCAAGGTGAGCCTGATTTCCCGGATCTTCCTGTATCATAATATGTCCGTAATTATCAATCACCATATTATCCATCATTTTTGGTCCTTCTGTGCCATCCAACACCGCGGTGATTGTTCCACCTGATTCAGGACTGGAAGGGTTAGAAAAACGCAAACGCCACAAACGGCTTGGGGCGGTAAATGAGTTGGTGGTTACAAAATAGAAATCGGCAGGATTTTTTGGATCCCACGCACCGTCTTCAGGACGCAAAAATTCTGTTACACCGGCTGCATCGCTGGCAGTTTCCAAAGCGGCACCGGTAGTATTTTGAACCTGTCCTAAATCAGCCAAAGTAAATACGGTATTAGGCGCAGGTACTCCAGTTCCTTCAACAGTAAGTCCTGTTACTTTTACACCAAATAGTTTACCACCACTTAATCCGGCTTTTTCTATTTCGGTACCTGTATTGGTTTTTGTTCCTATATAAAAATAAACTTGTCCTGGAGTAGCATCATCCATTCCGGCCACGACTGTTTTGTTACTTACAAATGGGCTGGCTACTGAATTTTCCCAACTGAATTTACCAAGATAAGGCAATTCATAAGTTGTTCCAGCATTGGCTCCGGTAGAAATATGTGCAAAGGCACGGCCTTCAGCACCTGCTTCTTCGCCATTCATAAATATACGTTCCTGTGTTCCTAATCCTGTAGTAGCATTATAAAATGCTTTGACCTCGGGCAAATCGGCTGCGCAAAAACGGTTGAAAGCTGTTAAAGCTGAAGGGTTACCTGCATTATACATGGTATAACCTGTGCCATTCCAAATATTTACATTTTTTATTAGGTCGCTGCCACTTGCTACTGTTAGGTTTGATTTATTGATAACCCACTTGGATACAAAAGCACCTTTCTGACCATGGGCACGGGTAACGCCAACGGTACTGCCCATTTCGTGATTCATTAATAAAGAGAAAGTTCCATCCCCATTATCAAAGGCACCTAAACCATCACCAAGTCCACTCATTTTGTAAGTACCTATTGAATCGCCAACTGTTAAAATTGCATTGGATTTAACTCCGGCTGCGGCTCCTAATAAATAAGGTGATTGAGAGCTGTTAGGTCCTGCTCCTAAAAATGAATTTTTTGTATCAGGGTTAAACATGGCTAAAAGCTGACCGTCTTCCACCAATTCACCTCCAAGGGCTTTGTGTGCTTGGTCTACATAAATAAACATACCTGGTCCAAGTATATCTTGCATATCAATTACGCCTGAAGCTTCTTCATCAAGTGTTAAGAAGTTGGTTGCCCCTGTTGTAAAACGTCCAGCATCATGTGTTGCAATCAATTTCAAGGCATCAGTGGCCACTGTGTATTGCCACATTTTACCAAGATGAACCTGACCTCCAACATCTTCTTGAAGTATGATACGACCAAATTTATCAAAGCCTATATTATCTATCATTTTTGGCCCCTCAGTTCCATCTAATACTGCGGTTATTATTCCACCTGCTTCAGGGTTATTAATATCTGTAAACTTTAATTTCCATAAACGGCTTGGTGCTGTAAATGAATTGGTGGTTGCAAAATAAAAGTCGCTTGGGCTAGATGGATCCCATGCACCATCTTCAGGGCGAAGGAATTCGGTTACACCTGCTGCGTCACTGGCTATTTCCAATGCGGCTCCTGTTGAATTTTGAACTTGACCTAAATCGGCTAAAGTAAAGGCTGTTCCGGCTGAAGGTATACTTGCACTAACTTCAAGGGTTAATCCTGATACTTTAACACCAAATAATTTGCCACCGCTTAAGCCGGCTTTTTCTATTTCGGTTCCTGTATTAGTTTTTGTTCCTATATACATATAAACTTGTCCTGGAGTGGCATCATCCATTCCCGCTACTATTGTTTTGTTACTTGCAAAAGGGCTAGCTACCGAATTTTCCCAACTGAATTTACCTAAATAAGGTAATTCATAAGTTGTTCCAGCATTAGTTCCCGTAGATATATGACCAAAGGCACGGCCTTCAGCTCCACTTTCTTCGCCATTCATAAAAATTCTCTCTTGCGTTCCTAAACCTGTAGAAGCATTATAAAATGCTGAAACTGCAGGAAGATCGGCTGAACAAAAACGGTTAAATGAAGTCGTCGTATCTTTGTATGTGCTGGTAGCTGGTTTCCAAAGTTTAACATTTTTTATTAAATCAGCGCCGCTTACCACTGAGAGATTTGATTTATTTATTATCCATTTAGATACAAAAGCACCTTTTGAACCATGCGCACGGTTAATACCAACTGAATTACTTAATTCATGATTTATTAATACACTGAATGTTCCGTTATTATTATCCCAGGCACCTACTCCGTCGGGTATACCTACCATTGTGTATCCTCCTACCGAATCA
>JBJXDS010000142.1:0-3575 GCA_046154525.1 Bacteroidia bacterium | reverse complement strand
GTTCTACATCATCTGTATATTGAAACTGAACTACCTAATTGGTTTGAAACCCTACAAAATGATTTTAAATTAAATTTTGAAAACCCTATTTTGCATCCAGAAATTTATCGTAAATGCAAGGTAACATGGGATAGCACTGTTCTTAATAATTGTGGTTTTAGGGAAAAAGGAAATTCTTCAAATTCAATGGTTCAATATGGCAAGAAAAAACCATATAAAATTTCGTTTGATGAATTTGAAAACCAACAATTAGAAGGGCTAAAAAAAATAAACCTCAACAATTTTACCAACGACCCTTCCCTGCTCCACGATGCATTATCCCTAAAACTATTAAGGGATGCAGGACTAGTGGCTCCACGCACTTCATATATCAAACTATGGGTAAATGGAGAATACATTGGACTATATTTAGCTATTGAAAACGTGGACAAAGAATTTTTAAAATTCCATTATGGAAGTAGCAAAAATGATGGAAACCTTTATAAAACAGACAGGGGAGCATCGGTTCCGCTCAATTGGAAAGGGAAACAATCAAAATTTTATGAAGAACAGGGATTAAAATTAAATACCAATGAGACGGACACTAATTGGATTAAACTAATAAGTTTTATTAATTTAATAAATAACGACTATTCAAAAGATTTTAAACAAAAACTGGAAGCAAGTTTTGATGTTCATTCCTATCTGAAAATATTAGCCATCGAAAAATGTATCCGCAGTTTTGATAGTTATTGGGGCGGTGGTAACAATTTTTATTTATATGAACACCCTGATGGAAAAATAAGATGGATACCTTGGGATATGAACGAAACATTCCAGGATATAAAAATACTGAGCGGCACTTCATTGCTAACGGGCTATTTAGTACCAGCCAATAAGTATGATGAACGGCCATTGTTAAAACGAATTTTTGAAATTGACGAATACAAAACCGAGTATTTAGATTTTGTATGTGAGTTTATTCAAAATAATTATTCGGTCGAAAAATTAGGAAAATTTGCATTAGCAAGGCATAATTTGATAAGTGAGGCCTATCAAATCGATTCATTTAAAAATAATTCATATAAATCTTTTCAAAATTCATTAACCGAAGAACATGAAGATGTTTTTTCCATTACATTAAAACCTACAGCTTATGGCTTAAGAATGAGATACCCGGGCATTTTTCCCTTTATTCAAACGCAGCGACAATGGGCAGTGGAACAAATGAAGGGTTGGGATTACACGTGTTCCATTAGAAATAATTCAATTTATAACCTTATAGTATACCCAAATCCTGCTTTAAGTGAAGTGAAAATATTCAATGAGGTATCGGACTTTGATTTTGCCCAATTCAAACTCTATAATTTTAACGGGAAATTAATTTTAGAAACAAAGTTTGATTGGTTGCATGGTGAGTATTATATGTTGCCTTTAGAAAATATAAGTGCAGGTATTTATTTATTGATGAAAATTTCGGCAGATGGAAAAATTGGCAGGGCAAAGGTTATTCTTAAATAAGGTGGTATTAAAATAAACTAATCCTTTGCTCCTATTAGGGTTATAATTCCGTGAGCATTATACTTTTTCTCCTCACAGGAAAATTTATAGTTGAGAATATAAAAATAGGTTCCATCGGGATAAAGTTCGGAATTAGAGTTGGGTCGGCCAGTCCAGTTGTTGCCATCATTACCTATTCCATCTTTTTTGGAACTAAAAATTATTTGGCCCCAGCGGTTAAAAATACTCAGGTCATATTCTTCAACACCTTCGGTAATTATATCAAAAACATCGTTCAATTTATCCCCATTTCCGGGCGTAAATACATTAGGTATTATCAGTTTTTTATTGGTAATTCTTACCTGCTTGCTCACCGTGTCAAGACATGACAGTTCATATTGCCCCTCAGATAGAAACCATGGAATAAATTTAATATTATATGTTCCAGTATCATTCACCTTGAACGTTCCTTTTTTCTCACTTGTTTCAATTTTGTCAACATCAGGAATAAACCATAGGTATTTTGTAAATATGGGATCGGAATTATCAATTACCACAATAGATTTAGTATTACAATCCGGTGAATTAATAATGAAGTCGGCTTTAGGAGCGGTTTTGATACTTATATTTAAATAAGTTGTATCCCTCAATTTTCCTTTGAAGGAAATGGTACTGACCTGGAATGTACCGGAATCCGAAAAAATATGAAAAACTCTATTCCCCTTGGCTGTATTTTTTGCATTGGAAGCCACATCACCAAAATACCAATGAACCGAATCCACCATTGTGCTATCTCCTATCGAAAACCAGGCAGTATCACCAAAGCAATTGCCTTTAAATGAAAAATCGGTTCTCAAAAAAGATTGAATAAATGTAGGCAAACCATAATTACAGCTATTTCCTAATAAATCAACATATTTATATTGGACCCTACAAGCACTTCCCATTGAATCAGGGGCATGTATAACATCAAGGGTATTTTTGCCATGCCTGCATATATAAATTTTTTTATCAGGTCCTAATTGTAAAGCTCCAATGGGGCCTGCATTTAAATTATCAATACTAACCTGCGAATTCAAAAAATCGGTCTTTGTTTTGGCTTTAGCGTTAAACTGATAAATATTAAATTTATACATTTCGGCTAAATAGATGTAGTTGCTTGATGCAGAAAATTCAAGACCATAAGCATCGTCTACTATAAATTGCCAAACATTTGTAACCTTTCCTGAACTTGAATTAAAATCACCTATGGCACACTTATCAAAAGTCCAGTTGGCATAAGCTATTTTGATTCCATCGGGCGAAACCTTTAAATATCCTAAGGTATTATTTATAGGGGATGAAATTTTTAATCCTGTTACACTTTTTACTGGAGTTGCATTTACCCCTGACGAAGAAACTGCATAAGCATAAATGTTGTCGGATTCAAACTGATGAGTTAATACCCAATAATCTTTTCCGTTTGAGTTTAAAACTGCAGTGATTTTTTCACAGGAAGAGTTTAATAATTTAACATTTTTTTGCGTTGAAACTACATCCCCTTTTCCTGAATTTAGTGTTAAGTCGAACAATGAATATTCCAATCCATCACTACCTGCCACATCATCCACTGTAAAAATATAAAATTGATTAGGATTTGCTGGTCTTGGCACAATAATAGCCGATTGGGTAGAGGAAGAATTCCCCAGCAGGCCTTTGCCATTAGGAGTAATTGAATGAGTATTATCCCAAACAGAAATACCATCAGTATAAAAAAGTAGATCACCATTTTTATCACTAATTGTGGCACAACCTTCGGATGTACTTAGTTTGCCATTGGTAAGTGTTGAAACTTTAGCGGTATTAAATGTTATCCCTGCTTTATTTCCAAAATACCAGTTGTTGGCTTCCTTTTGGCTTAAACTATAAAAACTTAAAAATGAAAAAACTAAAAGAGAGAAAACCCGTACTAACCAAAAATTATATTCTGTAGAGGTTTTATTCATAATTATACTTTACTACTATAACAGTCTGTTTATTTTAATAAAGGTTGCAATTTAACTTTGACTAAATTTTAAATATTACAATTTTATTTCACAAATCCTGCAATTAGTGAA
>JBJXDS010000141.1:0-4449 GCA_046154525.1 Bacteroidia bacterium | reverse complement strand
ACCTTTCTGGGCAGAAACAAACCCTGAAACACAAACACCTAAAATAATGGTTAATACAATTTTTTTCATTTTTACTTTTTTTTTAATTTGACAAATATAAAGCAATTTAAATACCAAAGAAAAATTTTTAATAATTTGGTTTTCTTTTTTCAAGAAATGCTGAGGTTCCTTCTTTAAAATCATGAGTTCCAAATGCCCTGCCAAATTCAGCAATCTCTTTTTCAAATCCTGGACTTGTATTTTTAAAATGATCGTTTACACAACTAATCACCATAGCCATGGCCGAAGGCGATTTTGTAGCAAATTTATCTACCAATTCTTTGCAGGTTGACATTAATTGTTCAATAGGTACTATTGATGAAACCAATCCAAAATGCAAAGCTTGCTGAGCATTAATTATATCGGCAGTCAACAACATTTCCAGGGCTTTACTTTTGCCCACCAATTGAACCAAACGCTGAGTGCCCGCATATCCCGGAGGCAATCCTAAGTTTACTTCAGGCTGTCCAAATTTGGCATTTTCGGAAGCAATTCGTATGTGGCAAGCCATAGCTAATTCGCAGCCTCCTCCAAGACTGAAACCGTTTACAGCGGCAATTACCGGTATGGCTGATTGTTCGATAGTATTCATAACCACATGTCCATCTGAACTTAATTGGCCTCCTTGCTCAGTATTGAATTTAGCAAATTCTGAAATATCGGCACCTGCTGCAAATGCTTTAGTTCCTGAGCCTGTCAGTATAATTCCTCGAACAGATTTAGTGCTCTGAACGGATAGTACTGCATTTTTAATTTCTTGAAGTGTTTGGTGGTTTAAAGCGTTGAGTTTGTTTTCGCGGTTAATAGTAATAATAAAGGCAGAGCCTTCATGATGAGTAAGGATATTGTTGTATGACATAAAATTAAATTTGAAACAAGGTAAAAAAAGAAAATTTAAATTGTTGCAACCACTTTCAACTCAATAGCTATGGGTGTTGGTAAGCAATTAATTTCGATAGTGGTGCGACAGGGGAGGTTGTCTTTAAAATATACTGCCCATAGACGGTTATAAATGGCGAAGTCGTCTTTCATATTGGTAAGAAAAACGGTAACATCCACAATATTTTGCCAACTGGTACCTGCATCTTCCAATATGTATTTTACATTTCTAAAAACTGAATGGCATTGTGCTTCAATATCGTAGGAAACAATACGACCTTCTTCATTCAATTCTACTCCTGGTATTTTTTTTGTTCCCCTTTCACGAGGGCCAACTCCTGATAAAAAAAGAAGATTTCCTATTTTGCGTGCATGTGGGTATAGTCCTACTGGTTCGGGTGCTTTATTACTTTCAATCCTGTCTGTTGTCATCTTTTTTGGGTTCGGGTACTTTTTTCTCCTCCGAAATTTCTAATTCTTCCGTTTTCTTAATCACCTTTTTGGTTGTGCCATTATCAGCTGGTTTTGAAGGTGTACTACCTTTTGTGGGGGTAGTCCCTTTTGGTAAGGGTGCTTTTGCGGTAGCCTTCGGGGGTTCTTTTTTAAGTTTTTCAATGCCTGATGCCAAAGCTAATATCCCTTTGGTTTCAAACGAATCTACCGAGTAACTTAAGGCTGTATATATCTTTGTATTATCATTACTAAAGCCAACCCCTCTAACATTTGTACCTAAATCATCAAACGAACGTAATTCCTTACCGGTTTCCACATCCCATAATTTGGTGCTTCCATCATTGCTACCGGATACAATGTATTTTCCATTGGCCGAAATGGCTACAGATAATACTTTCCAATCATGACCTGTTAATGTTTTTTCAATCTTTCCGGTTAAGGTATTCCAAATTTTTATGGTTTTATCACTAGAAGCTGAGATTAGGAATTTACCATCTTTGCTTAAAACAACGCAATTTACCTGATCGGTATGGCCTTCATAATTCACAACAGGAACATTAGGGTTCAGCATATCATATCTTTTTATGATGCTGGTATTATCAGAGCAATAAATGGTTTTACGGTCCATTCCCACGGCAATACTTGAAACAGGATTGGTATTGGTTACTTTCCGCTCTTTGTTTTTGGCTAATTCGTATTGTATAATGGTTCCATCATTGCTTCCTGTGAATACAAATTTCCCTCCGGGGTCAATGTAAACTGCGTTAATCGACATTCGGTGAAGGGATGCTGTCTTGTCTTTTTCAACATACCCAAACGAATCAATTTTGTAAGTAAAAATTTTTCCATCGCTACCTCCGGTTACCATCATTTTACCACTATTGGTAAATGAAATGCAATTTACAGTTGAAAAATGATCGATAAATGTACCTATAGGGGTATAGTTAGAATCGGTATAAAATAAATTTACCATCCCATCCCATGAGCCGGATGCTATTAGTTTACCATTACCCGAAATTGCTAAACATTCCAAATCATCAGAATGTCCCATAAGTTTGAACAATACATTTGACTTTGGTGACTGCGAAAAAGCAGCCGAGTAACACAGAATGAAAAGAAGTGTCAAAAACTGCTTCATAGGATTTTTAAATTGACTTTTCAATTTTAAAATAAATAAAGCCAAATACCAAAGGTATTTATAAATATTATGTGGCAGCTTGATTAATAGTTAAATTAACCCCTCATCTGCAAAGCTAAAAAAACCATTATTTGAAATAATGAGATGGTCTTTAACCTGTATATTCATAATATTTCCGGCTTCTACAAGGCTGCGGGTTATTTTTATATCAGCATCGCTGGGTTTTAAATTTCCAGAGGGGTGATTGTGGGCCAAAATAATTGAAATGGCATTTTCTTCCAGAGCCAGTTTAAAAATTCGCCTTATATCCACCACTGTTCCGGTAATCCCACCATCGCTTATTCTGCGGGCCGAAATAAGGGCACTGGCCCGATTAAGCGAAATCATCCAAAACTCCTCATATTGTTTATCGCCTATCAGGGGCTGCAATATTTCAAAAGCATGTTTGCTGGTGGTTAGTTTTTGTTTTACAGCATCGGTTAGTTTTCGGCGGCTTCCTAATTCTACTGCAGCCATTATCGTTAGTGCCTTGGCTTCGCCTATCCCATTTATTTTTTTGTATTCCGATACATTAAACCGGGCTAAGGTATTGAGGTCGTTTTGAGCAAGCTCCATTATTTCGCGGCCCAGATCCACCGCCGATTTTGATTTGGTTCCGGTGGATAGCAATATACCAATAAGCTCGGCATTGCTCAGGCTTTCTTTTCCTTTTAATATTAATTTTTCCCTTGGTTTTTCATCCTCAGCCCATTGGGTAATTGGTTTATGCATACTATTAATTATTTGCGGCAGCTAAATTATTAAAAAACATGCTGATTTAACGGGGCGTTTTTTAGGTAAGGGTTTAATTAAAATAAATACTTTTGTACGAATTAAAAATTTAAAAAAATCTGGTAATGAAAAAGTATTTTTTTATAGGCACGTGGATCATGATGGCTACCATTACCCATGCTCAAACAAAAGCGGTAACTGAAACAGGTGATGAAGTAATATTGTATAATGATGGAACCTGGAAATACTCAAATGATAGTATTTTGGAGAAAAAAACGATTCAATTAAATGAAGCTGTTTTTAAAAAAAATACGACCTCTACTTTTTTAGTAAAAAGCACACGAGTTAATGTTGGGATTTGGATTAACCCTAAAGATTGGAGTTTTGAAAAAAGCAAGGATGATGAAGCTTCTGAATTTCAGTTTCAAAGAAAAGACGAAGATTTGTATGGTATGCTCATTGCCGAAAAAGTAGAAATTCCGATTGAAAACTTGAAGGAAATAGCCCTTGAAAATGCAAAGGCGGCAGCTCCCGATATTAAATTGGTGAAAGAAGAATACCGTATGGTGAACGGAGTGAAAATATTTATGATGCAAATGTCGGGTACGGTGCAGGGTATGAAGGTAACCTATTTGGGATATTATTATTCCAGTGCCGGCGGAACCATTCAATTATTAGCCTATACTTCCCAAAATTTATTCATCGGATATTTTAAGGATATTGAATCCTTTTTAAATGGTTTCGTGGTTCTTTAAAAATTAAAATTTTTATTGTAGGACATGATAATTAACTAAGTTCCATATCTCACCTCCAAAAGTTTCAAATCGGATTCGCCCCACATTTTTTGCCCAAAAAATTTTTATTTGTTTTGGACCAAAAGGGCTTGCAGTTGTGGTTATTTCTTTTACTTCATAATATCTTTTTCCTTGCAGTTCAATTGAATCATAGTGTTTTTCAAATTTCAGTTCATCATGTATTTGTTCTTTTTGACCAATTGAATCAAAAGAATAGTAAATGTAAAATGGGACGTAAACCCTATGTTGATATTGTTCTTCAACATAGGATTTTTTGGAATCTTTACCGTATCTGTAATCGGCATCAATTTTAATAAATGGGTTAGCTTTGGTTATATCATGTCCAAAGGAAGCCCAAATAGTGCTCATTATAAT
>JBJXDS010000140.1:0-12207 GCA_046154525.1 Bacteroidia bacterium | reverse complement strand
AATAGTAACCTAGTCCATTCGGTATTTCCATCTTCATCTATTTTTGTAAGTGTAAGTTTATTATAAAGTCCTTCAAAAGTTGAATTTAAAACAATGACTCCATCATTTGCAGAGGGATAAATATAGACACATCTCTGGTCTCCATTTACCGAATTAACTTTTATTGCTGCATTATTTGGTTTTACCTCCTTTTGGCATTTAACCATAAAAAGCGATGCTAAAAAAATAAATGGTAGGGTATAGTTCTTTTTCATTTTTATTGAGGAAAATTAAAACTGCTTTTTTTAAAATTTAAGTTGTGCTTTATGATCCAGGTTTTTAATAAACATTTTATGATATGAGGTGGAATTAAGGGAGGTATATCCGGCCACTAAAAATTCATCATTGGCCGTTTTTTGAATGCTTTTATAAATTTCAACATTAGACGTATTTTTAGAATAGGCACTAAATAGTTCATTGCCATTGTTATCCAATTTTAATACCAATGAGTTAGCATTTATAAATGATTCTTTAAATTCATTATTGGTTGGAAAAGAGCTCGTCGCTCCAATAATTGTTATACTATTGTCCGATTCAATAAATGTTTCATGTATTACTGCGCTGTTTAAACCTCTAAACATTTTGGTCCAAACAGGAACGCCATTCAAATCCGTTTTAGTTATTATAATTTGAGGATAATTAAATGAACCTAAATTAACGTCGGAATTATAGCATAAAAGATTTCCATCATTCACCGGAATAACCTTATAAATTGAACCACCTTGATAAGAATTAAAGGAGGTTTTATCTACATAAGGATAAAAAAAGTTTACTGTTTTTTTATCTTTTTTAACAGACAATAAACCTGGACAATAAATATGTGATTGATCACTAAAAATATAAACGTCAAGTAATGTGCTAATTAATAAATCGTTCGAGGAGTTAATGGCAAGATTCATTGAGCCACAGTTATTGAGTACATTGATATTATCATTAAAATATTTAGGTTGATAATTGGGCAGCCCTTCAATTTTTTGGTCATAAATTAAATTTCCATCCAAATCGAAACAAACTATCCAAGATGCTACATAACTGCGTGTACTTGGGTATCCGCCTGTAGCATAAATTTTATTGTCGCTTACTTGGATTACACTATTTAATCCACAAATTGCGTAACTACCATAAGAATAGCTCCTTTCCCATTGTTTATTTCCCTTGGCATCTGCTTTCATTACATATTCAAGATCAAATCCCTCTTTGTAAATAGTACCTCCTACCGCAATAAAACTACCATCAGCACATTCTATGGCGTCATTAAGGGTAGTTTTGGTACTATTTCCATAGGTTTTATACCATTGTTGTTTGCCATTCCCATCTACTTTAAGCATAAAGCCCTGGGTATTTGAAAGCCCAACCATTGTATTGCCACAAAAAATAAATCCACCATCTTTTGTGGCCCTAATTCGGGTCACTTTATCATTGTTACTCCCTTTTAAGTAGTGAATAGCAGAAGATGATATTTCTGATTCCGTTATTTCTTTTTTACAGGTGGTAAAAAGAAATAGAAAGCAACAGTAGCCAATAATCCTGACAGGTTTTAAAAATATGACAGGTTTAAGCGAAGAATATTTTTTAAAAATTATCATTTCTTTATATTTATGCCCCAAATCAATGGGAATTTATAACTCAGGTTCACCATCATTAATCTCAGGCTTACATCATCGTTCACATATTGATTATTAAAAATGAAATTCAAATCATCCATACGTTTGTCCGGGTTCACTGTTGTTCCAAAAAAGTAGGAAAAATTGGTTTCCAAACTTACCATACCTTGTGCCACCGGCATTGATAATCCAATTATTCCGTTAGCTGATGTTTGAAATTTATTCCGTGAATCAATAGGGTTTTGGGTGGCTTGCTGCAACGATTTGGTTTCATTGTTAGTGGATTCTAAAAACACGTTGGCACTGTTTAAATACCCAAACCCAAATCCTGCACCTGCATACACCCCGAGTTTTTTTGTTATGTTAAACTGTTTTTGGCCTGAAAGGTTTAACATTATATAATTTTGCTGCTCGTTATAGTTTTGTTGCCATCCACCGGCATTATCCAATACATGATTAATTTTTAACCCGCTAAAAAACAAATCTGCATTTATACCAATGGTGGGTTTAATCCTATAATCGCCTGTAAATCCCACCTGAAAACCTGTGGAAGGATTATAGCTCTGAGTGGACGAATAAGCCGAATAGCTCTTTTTTAAGGCCACCGAATTGCGGTTAACCCCAAATTTTAAACCCAAATAAAATTTTGGGGAAACGGTATATTGGTTCACCAATTTGCGAAAATCCATGGGGTCAATGTTTGGGTATTTTTGATAATCGTGTTTAACAGAAAGCATTTTTTTAACATAAAAATTTGCTTTGTCCATATTACCCAGATTTTGGTAGGCCTGCGCCAGCAAATGGTACGATTCCATCAATTCCTCCTTGTCCTTTTTTTCTTTGGTGCAGGGTTCCAAAAGGGTTACACACTCCGTTAACTGCCCAGCCTCAAACAGTTTGTTGGCTTCATACAATGAGTTTTTGCAATCGGTTTGAGCAAATGTAGAAATAGTGGAACAGGTTAAAACTATAAGTATTGAAATTTTTAATTTAAGGTTCATGATTCTTATTTTTTAGTGCGATAAACTTTATAATTTAAATTGCGGGTATATCCCATACTAATAGCCATATTGTGAAGGGTAATATCATCGTCCACATAATAATAGGTATAGATTTGATCAATGTATTCATAGCGTTTTTCACTATTGGTAATGTTTGAAAACGAACGGTAATAATTGCCTTGTAAACTTATATCACCTATTGCTGTTTTGTAATATAACCCCAATCCTCCGGTTACACCAAAGTTAAAACGGTTGCGGCGGTCTATGGCATTCAGTTTTGTTAATTTATAATCCTGCTCCTGAGGAGTATAAATGGATTCAAAATCATTGGAAGTATAAAGTAAATAGCCTGCAAAAATTCCGCCCTGTACAAAAACACGCAAAGGTTTTTGAGGCATAATCAAATATTTTACTGTTACCGGAACATCCAAATACGTAAGACGTTCTTTTACATTTACCATCCAGTTGTTAAAACTATAATCAATATCATATTTTTTACC
This sequence comes from Bacteroidia bacterium, assembly GCA_046154525.1. Lineage (GTDB taxonomy): Bacteria > Bacteroidota > Bacteroidia > NS11-12g > UBA9320 > JABWCE01. The sequence goes on along the minus strand of JBJXDS010000140.1, from coordinate 9,063 downwards.
CGTAGCCAAAAATCCAACGTCAGCCAAAAGAGTAGGAGTTAAATAAAAACCAATATTGGTTCCAAACTGAAAGCTATTTTTGGTGGTATAGGTTTTGGTATAATCAGATACCACATAGCCTTTGGAAACCGTGGCAAACGTGGTGTTTAAACCTGTGGATACAGCCAACCCCAATGTAAATTTGGGGATAACCACAATTTTGTCCAGTTGATTAATAAAATCTTTGGGGTCTTTTAATAGATTGGGCTTATAAGTAGGGTTAATATCCAGCATGTTTTCAGCTGCAATTTTTGAACTATCGGCATTGCCTTTTAATAAATAGGCAATCGACATGAGCCTGTAAGCCTGCCACCTCACACTTTCATCGTTATTTTTACCACTACAGGGAATTACCAATGACAAGCAACCATCTGTATTACCAACATCCAACAGCTTATTTGCACTATACAAATTTTCAAGGCAACTTTGCGATTTAACGGAGGTGTTAATAATAAACAGAGCCATCGCAAGTAGGAGAATTCCTTTATAAATCATAGGATAAGTTTGTTAAAATTTAAAACAAATTTATTTTTTTAATTGAGATATTTCCCAATTGTTCAAAAAAACCAAAAAGATGTTGGGAACTTAAATTGTAAAAAAAGGAAGCCGTCGTTATACGCGAATGCTTCCTTGCGAAGGTATCCTTACTAATTACTGTCCAATCGTTTTTTCATAAGGAATATCACTTCCTATAAACGTGTTCCATTCGTTCGCAGTAAAATTCCTGTTTACCTTTGATTCGATAATTTTTACCATTTTTGGGGTTTGGATGCTGTAGGTTCTCACCGTTTTGTCTTTTCCACAAGATGCCAATTGGCTTCCATCGGGGCTAAAAGCAATAGCCCAAACCCATGAATCATGTTCTTCAAAAACAATGGGTTGCTCATCGGGGGTATCCATGTTCCAAAGTTTTACAGTACCGTCCAAACTGGATGAGGCAATAATATTGTCTTTAGGACTAAACTTAACCATGGTAATGCTTGACGTATGAGCTGATATGGTTAGTATTGTTTTATCCAATCGGTTAAAAATTTTAAAATTTCCTTCCGATGTGCCACAAACAATTGCACTCCCATCGGCATTAAAATCTAATGAGGTTACCCTGCCCGTAGTTATTTTCTCTAAAGGTTCTGCTTCGCTTCCCGTTGCAAGGTTAACGAGATAAACCGTTCCGTTTTCGCATCCCGCTACTAATAGTCCTTTATCTTCCATTAAGCTAAGGCACAATGGTTTTGAGGGTAAAGAAATAGTTTTAGAAACCTTAAGGGAAGTTTCGTCAATCAACCGTATTTTCATATCAAAACAGGCCGTCACAATTTTGGATTTGTACCAAAGCAATGCCGAAATTTTATCTGAATGCAGCCCACTAATAACTTTTGGTTTTTGGGCAGCATTGGCCACATCGTAAATCAATATGGTTTTGTTATCGGCACTCGCAGCTATTTTACTACCATCTTGACAGTATTCTATATTTTCAATAAGCAGGGGTTGAGGATTAAAATTTGATACATCTGATTGAAGGTTTGCTGCGCCAAATATGAATAATTTTCCATCATTACCGGCACTGGCTATGTTTTTACCATCAGGGCTAAAACAAACCGACCTTACCGCATCGGTATGAAAGTTTTGAAAATATTCGGATTTGTTTTGTAAAAAACGCAACGATGAAAATAGGGCTTTAAAAATATCGGGGTCGTATGCTTTTCCATTATAGCTTTTATTGAAATTGTTGGCTTGCAATGCTAAAAGTGGTTTTACCCCATCATCGTAAGTTCCTTTTTTGGCCTGGGCCGATTTAATAGCCAGGTTAGAGGCAATAGATAAAACCCTTAGCCTGTAAGCATTTTTTTCCGACTGAAAGGCAATGGTTTTCAAGCTATCCGAAAGCTCACGTTGTTTCAGCGCTATTTGTTTGTCAATCTCCGCAGCCCTTCTGGCATCATTGGCATTTAATGAAGCTTTTTCGGCTAATAATTTTTGAATTTCAGCTTCTTTGGCACTTGTTACCGCAATTTTCCGCTGTTCAAAAGCTGTTAATGTTGCTTTTTCGGCATTTGATTTTTCTCGCTCGGCTTTTATCGAATTTTCTTCAGCCACCAATTTTTGTTCCTTGGCTATGGCCTCTTGTTGTTCTGCATTTAGTTTTTCTGACAAGGCCAGTTTTTTACTTTTTTCCGATTGGTTTCTTTCCAGATACGCCCAAATGGTAAGTAAACTTAGTGCTATTAAAAAAATACTAACCACTATTCGAGTTAAATTTTTTCTTCGATTGGCCTCAGCCAGCATAAATTTTTTATCCTGGATACTGGCATCAATAAATCGCATGGCCAATTTAAAATTATCGTTGTATTGGCTGGCCCAATATTGATTGGGCTCATTTTTCTCCCGCCATTCTACAGCAATTTGCAAATCGGGGTCGCGCCATAGGCCGGCCATGTTTTTATCATAAAGCAAAGCACTTTCGCAAACGCGGTGATAAATTTCTGCCGATTCGGCTTCTTCCTCTACCCAGGTTCCCAATCGTTCCCACACCCTCATCAAACTTTCGTGCGATATATCCAACACACTTTTTTCATTAAGTTCGGTGGTGGCAGGAGGCATCAAAAAGCCACGGTCGGCCCGCCTGAAAATATTAATGATTTCAATAATTTCATTGAGTGAAGCGTTGGTTATAAGTGCAATTTTATCTAAAGAAGTAGGCCGTCTGATGCCACGGTTATCACCGCCTTTAAGTGTAATGGTTTTAAAAATGGCTTCAGCCAATTTCTTTTTCCGGTCGGTATTCAGTTCCTCAAAGGCTTCTTCTGCATGGTTGCTCAGGGCTTTTTCCATCCCACCAGTTTTTTTATACTGATCAATGTCAACCGGCTTGGCCAGATTATTTTCTTTTTGCCAAACTTCCCAGGTTCGCATCAATACATGTTGTAAAACTGGTAACTGGTCGGGGCTGCTGCCCACTTCATTCAGCAGTTGATGAACCAAATGAGGTGATATTTTACCTTCAACCACATCTACAGGGCCTGTAATACTGGATTGCATTTCTTCCCGATTCATGCGGGGTATTAAAAACTGACCATCGTTAATGGCTTCTGGTAACCCCATAAACTGTTCGCAATCACCCAAAAAATCGGACCGAACCGTCATCATTACATATACGGGGACTTCTTTTTGCCCTACAGCTCCCAGCAAGAGTTCAACAAAATGAGAAGCTGCATTATTATTTTGCTCTACATAAAGACTGCTAAAGCGGAAAAGTTCCTCAAACTGGTCAACCAAAATAAGTAACCTTTCTCCTTCGGGCAATACATTTCGCACCGCCTGAACAATTCCTAAACGGTTTTTATTTAAAATTTCAATATTTTCTTTAACCTGGTTTTTTCTTTCCCCGGCATCTTTTTTTCCAAAAAGATTGCCTTCAAATAAAGCCTCGCATAATTCTTCTACCGGATTTTTGCCAGGCCGCATAATGCATAATTTCCAAACCTGTCCTTTATTGTTTTCAATTTGCGGTAAAACTCCTGCCCTAACTAATGATGATTTTCCGCTACCAGAATTACCAACTATCGAAACAAACCGATAAGTTTCGAGTTTTCGCAGTATTTCTTTGATGTGGTTTTGCCTTCCAAAAAATAAATTGGACTCGTTTTTTTGAAATGGACGTAGGCCGGGAAAGGGGTTAACTGGAATTTTACTCATAAATGGTTATCCATTGTAATTAGCAAATTAAAATATAGTTTAGCGAAGTAAAAAAATTAAGTTTTAAACATGGATACCCTTTTAGTAATTGCAGCACTTTCTATTTTAGCTCTTGTGGTTGTTTTAATTATTTTTATATCAAAAAACCGGAGGATGAACGAGCTCAAAGTAAAAACAGCTTTTGCAGCCAAATCAGAGGAATTGGTAAAAGTAGAAATGGCTGGAAGCGATACGGCCGCTACCATCGCACAAAATTTTAATGTTTTGGGAGAGAAATTATCAAAATATAAAGGGAGCAATACGGAGCTTTCCTCTATAAAAATGGAAAAACAAAGCTTAGATTCAAAATTAAAAACGTTTGAAGATTCGCTGTCCCAACTAAATTTACTTACCGAAATAGGCCAGCAAATAACTTCATGTTTAAATGTAAATGATATCGCTTTAAAATTATTTAAAAATATAAATGCCAGTATGATAGCCGAGGAGGTAAGTTTATTGATAAATGAAAGTGATGATAAAAAATATTATAATGTTTTTAACGGCAAATTGGAGCAGATAAAGGAAGGCCCTTGGTGTGATGACAAAAACACAGTTTTAAACTGGAGTTACGATAACAATAAGGAGGTTTTTTTAAATAACGCTTCGGTTGATTATGGCCAATATGTTTTTAAACCTATTACCATGCAAACTGGTATTGCTGCCGAATCGGCCATTGCCATTCCTTTATCATTAAATAAAAAAATGATTGGTTCGGTTTCGGTGCTTTGCCAGGCTAAAGATTCATTTAGCGATTTCCACCTCGACTTTGCCCGTTCATTGGCATCCTATGTTTCTGTCGCTATTGATAATGCCTATTTGTATAGTGAGTTGGATGAGGAAAAACAAAAATCAGAAGATTTACTTTTAAATATTTTGCCGCCCGAAATAGCCCATGAATTAAAACAAAAGGGCAAAAGCGAAGCCCGGCAGTTTGAACATGTAACAGTTTTATTTACAGATTTTGTAAATTTTACAGGGATAAGCGAAACCTTAAGCCCAAAGGAATTGGTTTCGGAAATAGACCTTTGTTTTAAAACGTTTGATGATATTATTGAAAAACATGGGCTTGAAAAAATAAAAACCATAGGGGATGCCTACCTGGCTGTTTGTGGTATGCCTGAAGAAGACAGCAAGCATGCCATTAATACTGCCCAGGCAGCCCTTGATATTCGAAAATTTATAATCAAACGTAAATCCGAGGGTGGCAAATTTGAAATTCGCATAGGGATGCATAGCGGGCCATTGGTAGCAGGTATAGTGGGTGTCAAAAAATTTGCTTACGATATTTGGGGCGACACTGTAAATACAGCAGCCCGCATGGAGCAAAAAAGTGAACCGGGTAAAATTAATATTAGTGGGGCCACCTATGAATTGATAAAAAATCATTTCACCTGCACACACCGTGGAAAAATTGAAGCCAAAAACAAAGGCATGATTGATATGTATTTTGTGGAATAGATTTTTTTTTAATGTTTTAAAAATAACAGGAAAACCTAAACTGAATATCACCTGTATTGGCTGCAGGGTTTCACCCCTATGGCGCAAGCATCAGTGAACTGGTGATGTTGATAGGGAACCATAAGCTTTATTAATTATATACCGTAACCAGCTGTACCAATGGTAAAATCTTCATGGTTGGTATTAAAACCACGGGCATGATACCTCACTAAATCTTTATTGGTAATAATGCCATTTATGTCGCCATCTTCAGTTATTATAATGCATTGAAAATCGCCGGGGGCTAATATTTTAAAGGCTTCGGCAATGGGTGCATGAGGCGAAAGTGTAACCGGATTTTTGGTCATCAGGCTTTCAATACTGAAAGATTCGTCTAAATAGGTTTGTGTAATGGTTTCTGATTTTCGTAAATGGTCGTTCATAAACCAAACCATATCGTTAACACTAATTATGCCTACTACCTCTTTATCTTCAATCACAGGTAAATGCTGGATTTTGAATTTTGTAAAAAACTCCAGTACCTGCGATAATTTATTATTTAATCCAGCACATGTAACCTCGCGGGTCATAATATCACTTACTAAAACATTTCTGCTCATATTTTTTTATATGGGTTCAAATCTATTGGATTGCAACAACTCAGCAAATGATTTTAATCATAAATTTAATAAAAACAATTTAAAAATAACTTGAAAACCCAAATTGGATAATACCAGTATTGGCCGGTGGGTTTCCCAGGAGGTCGGTTTGCTTTTGGAAACGGTAATTGAACCTGAGAACAGTGTTGCCAATTGGCCTAAAAGATATACCGGGCACCAGGGCCCAAATATTATCGCCAATGTTTGTTCCAGTTTCTTTAAATTTCCCCTGATTGTAATCGGCATATTCCAATCGCAATACTGCATTTAACTTTGCTTTTTCCCAGCCAAATATTGGTTTTTGAACAATGGTGCCTATAAAATCAATGAACCCACCCAATTGTTTATTGCCAAAAGTTTGGCTGTAAGTGTACGGCACATCTACCATAACTTTTACTACTTCGCCAGTTATGTTAAATCGGTTTTTCAATAAGCTTGTATTAAAATCCAAAGCCATTACACTTAGACTGCGTTTGGCATCCAGGGTTATTCCATCCTCCTGAAATTTATTATAAACCCCGCTCATATAGGATAAGCCTAGTTCACCAATTTTACGATTTCGTAGGGCTATTTTTCCGGTAAACATGGGCAGGCCACTGTTGCTTTCTTCAAACTTTTCAATGTTTGATTTGCCGGCAGCTAGGGAAGTCCGGTTTTCCGAATTCGAAATTATATTATCATCAAAACCATTGGTTAAATAGGCTTCGTAGCCAATAATAAGATTGCGTGAAAAATATTTTCCATATAATCCAAATCCTACATTGGATAAGGTGGAAGGTATAATAGTGTTGGCGGAAATAGGCCGATCAATAAAATCCCAGCGGGGCCCATCATGATTTTGGTTAAAGCCTCCAATTGGGTTCATCACTATTCCACCTCTTAAATTTAGCAAGGGATGAAATTCAATATCCATAGCAGCAAATTCAAGGTTGATTTCTTTGGTTCCATCTTCAAATTCCAGTTCCGAAAGGAATTTTATTTTTTTGCCAATTGTGGAAGAAAAAAATAAGGTCATTCGCCGCATTTGGAATGAGAACCCATCCGACACTCCATCGGTTGATGCATATTGGGTATTGGCTTCCAGATATCCGCCAATGGCTATTGGTAGTTTATTGGTTGTTAAAAAGGGGCGGTTATATACCGCGTCCATATTCATTTTTTGTTTGGAGGTATCGGTCGGTATTCTTTTTAAAGATGAACTGTCTTTTTGAGCCTTTGATTCCGTGCAAAAGCTTATAAAAAGGGTAAGTATTAAAAATTTATAGGTAAATGTATATATTTTCATTGTCTGTTTTTATGATAAAAGTTTTTAAATTTTCTTCAGCTGGTGGATTTTGTACAATTCCTTTATTTGAAAATTCGCTGCCATGACAGGGGCAAATAAGATAATCGCCATGCGGCTGAAGTTCACAGCCTTTATGGGTGCATTCCATAAATAAAGCGGTATAATTTTGTTCATCCGTTTTATAAATACAGATGGGGAAATTTAATTTTTCTGATTTAACCAGAACATATTTTCGTTGGGTTTCTTTTCCTTTTTCAGTTTTTATAAATTCCGATTTTTTAATAATGAGTTGGTTGTTGCCTAAAGTGGATTGAGCAAAATAATTGGTGCTAACACAACCTTCTAAAATTGATGATAAAGCCATGGATCCTAAACATGCAAAGCCACAGGTTTTAATAAATTGTTTTCGCTCCATTATAACGATTCTAAAAACTTAAGTAATTTTTGTTTATCACTTTCCGATAGGTTATAATAATTATTTCTTTTGCTGCCGGCTTCTCCGCCGTGAAATGATATGGCTTCATCAATGCTCTTTGCTCGGCCATCGTGTAATAAGAAATACCCTCCGCCCTGCGATTGCGGAGCAAGCCCTAAGCCCCAAAGTGGCGGTGTTCTCCATTCATATGTTTTTGCGCTACCCTCGGTGTATCCATCGTCTAAACCGGTTCCCATATCATGTAAAAGCAAATCGGTATAAGGGTGAAATTCTTTATTTGATAGGCTCTCAATATTTGAAAAGGCAGTTTTAAGGTTGGGTTTATGGCAACTTGAACAACCAATTTGCATAAAAATAAATTTACCTGCCTGAATATCCGGATCATTTTGGTTGCGTTGTATTGGAGCTTTTAATGTTTCAAGGTAAAATACCACATCGTTCAATTTGTTGGTTGACACCTCAGGCTCAATATTTTTGAGCGACCATGAATCCAAAGGGTTAAAGATGGAGGTAATACCAATATCCTGATTATAGGCTGTAACGGATTGCTGCAACAAATTGTATATGGCTGCTTTTTTACCAAAACGGCTTATATATTTTCCATTTTGAACCACTGCATTTGAGTTGGGTTTGATGTATGATGGAATGGTTGTCCAGTTAGGAACCCCTGATATACCATCGCCATCAGCATCGGTAGGGTCGGCCATGGCTATTATATCGGCATCCGAAATCAATGATAAAAATCCTAAACCTGTAACAATAGGCGCTGTGAGCCTTGTGGAGGTGGCACCCACAGGAAGATGTTCAGGCATAAATCCTGGTAAGGCACGGTTTTGCAAAAGCGGTCCTCCCAGATGTAAAAATGTATTTCCTGAACTATCCGTTTGCCCAAATCGGGTAAGGGTAGTAAACGGATGCCCTTTACCATCACCGGCATGGCAACTGCCACAACTGGTGGCCACAAACAAAGGACCCAGACCCGTTTCTTTTGTGAATACTTCATCATTAAACGCTATATCACCGTTCAAAAATTGCAGCGATTGCGCATTGGTTAGTCCTTCTACCGGGCCGTCCAAAAGTTCATCATCAGCAGGAGCTTTGGGCATTATTTTATCGCAAGCAGCCATTAAAATAATGATGACGGTGAGCAACGAGATTATGAGTAATTTCTTTTTTATCATTTAAATTATTTATTGGTGTAAAAATTAACGTCGCTTATCGGTTGGTGGTTTACCCAACCGAAGTGAGGATTATCAATTGGTTGGTGAAGACACCAACTAATAAGTCGGTACAAAAGTAAAATAAAATTTGAAACATCGAATAAAAATAATTAGGCTAAACTAATTTTATTTTTAACGGTAAACTAAATATATATTTGCAGCTTCAAAAAAGCAATAATGCAAACCCATTCCGAAGAGAATTATCTTAAAACAATTTTTAAATTAAGCAAACTAAGCGGCAACAAGGTAAGT
>JBJXDS010000139.1:0-4928 GCA_046154525.1 Bacteroidia bacterium | reverse complement strand
AATCTTCCTGAAGTATATGGTCCGCCAAACGGCAATACCACATCCTGTGGACCACCGCCTTTGGCCGAAAAAAAATATAAAGATTGTGAATCGCTAGCCCATTTTGTTTTCACAACCAGGGCGTCTTCAGTAGTTCCATCCGCCGAATTCCATGTGGTCCATAATTTGGATTGGGGGCCAACGTAAGAATTGGCTTTATAACTTTCAAAATTTTCAGTAAAGGATTGAGAAAATAGGAAAGGAATAGAAATAAAGGTAATGTAAATGAGGGTAATTAGTTTTTTCATTTTTAAAAAATGATTTACGATTTCAAATCTAATCTGAAAATGCTCAAAACCATAAAAGTAATATAACTTTCCTGTAATAATTTTAAAACTTAATTTTTAAAACTGGTGGTGTTATCTTCCGGAAGGCCTCATTTTGTTCATGTTTTTAATCATTTTGCGCATGTCTTCATATTGTTTCATCAGTTTATTCACCTCTATAATAGTGTTGCCACTTCCCGCTGCAATTCTTTTTTTGCGATTGCCATCTATTATTTCAGGATTTTGCCTTTCACGCGGGGTCATGGAATGAATCATAGCTTCAATATGTTTGAACGAATCATCTGAAATGTCAATATCTTTCATGGCCTTGCCAACCCCGGGAATCATTCCCATGAGGTCTTTCAGGTTTCCCATTTTTTTAATCTGGTTTATTTGTTTTAAAAAGTCATCAAAATTAAATTCATTTTTACGAAGCCTTTTATCCATTCTTTCGGCTTCTTCGGCATCATAATTTAACTGAGCTTTTTCTACCAGCGAAACGATATCACCCATACCCAAAATACGGCTTGCCATCCTATCGGGGTAAAAAATATCAAGGGCTTCAGGTTTTTCACCCATGCTCACAAACTTGATAGGTTTATTAACCACCGATTTTATGGACAGGGCTGCTCCACCGCGGGTATCTCCATCTAATTTGGTAAGCACCACACCGTCAAAATCCAATCGATCGTTAAAGGCCTTAGCCGTATTCACAGCATCTTGCCCAGTCATACTATCTACCACAAACAAAGTTTCAGATGGCTGAACCTGCTTTTTAATTTCAGCAATTTCTGTCATCATTTCCTCGTCAATACTCAGGCGACCTGCTGTATCTATTATTACAATATCATGCGATAGTATTTTAGCTTGCTTTATTCCATTGGCGGCTATTTGCCGTGGGTCTTTGTTGTTATCTTCAAAATATACAGGAACACCAACTAATTGCCCCAAAACTTTTATTTGCTCAATGGCGGCAGGACGATACACATCGCAGGCAATAATGTAAGGGCTTTTTCCTTTTGATTTTAAATGATGCGCTAGTTTTCCGGTAAATGTAGTTTTACCCGAACCTTGCAAACCTGCAATAAGTATAACTGCCGGACTGCCTTTGAGGTTAATATCTGTTTTAATTCCTCCAAGCAATTCCACCATTTCATCATGAACAATTTTGGTCATCAACTGACCGGGGGAAATACTAGTCAATACATTTTGACCAATGGCTTTGTCCTTTATTCCGCTTGTAAAATCTTTGGCTATTTTAAAACTAACATCCGCATCCAGCAGAGCCCGCCTAATTTCTTTTACGGTTTCGGCTACATTTATTTCTGTTATTTTTCCCTGGCCTTTCAGGGTTTTTATGGCTTTTTCTAATCTAAGACTGAGATTTTCGAACATGGCTGCAAATATACTTTTGACAGAAAGATATTTCCATGATTTTTAGTAGAAATTCAAAACGGATGAAAGCCCTATCTGAAGCGTATGGTTGTTTTCTATTTTTACCCCGTCCGATTTAATTAATAATTGGTTCATATAGCCTATTTCCAGTCTTCCAAGTTTTGGAATTTTATAGCCCACGGCCACATAGGCCCTATTTTGGTCGATATAATTTAGCCCCACATTTTTGCCAAAATTTAAAAAAACTTCATCGTATAAAGAAAAATAAAAACTTTTGTCATTAATTTTATTTCCCTTAAAAGGAACAGAAACCCTTGTCATCAAACGTATGCGGTTTTGATAAGTGGCGCTATGGGAAGGTGAATAAGAAACGGTGTCACTATTTAATATTGGTAAATAAATAAATCTTTGTTCAAACCTGTATCGGTTCATTACCTCAATCTTTCCCATTTGAGTCTTAGTTTGAACTTGTTGCCAAAATCGATTTTCAGGAAAATCGGATTTTGACGCAAATTTCCCATACTTATAGGTTTCAACAAAGCAGTAACCCGCAGTTAAAAAAGCATTGTCATTTAGATGATAATTGATTCCTGTTCGGAGTAACAGTTGTTGACCACTTATGATAATATCATGCCTGCGAAACTGAGCTTCTAAATGAATTCCCAGCTTTTTAGTAAACTTATGATCGCCAAAATACATGAACCAGCCATTATTGTTGGTGGTGTATTGCCTTATACTTTGGGAGTAGGAAGCACGGCAAAAACTAAAGAGTAGAAGGAGTAATACACTATTTTTTATCATTTTTGTTTAATCTGAATTTTTAAAAAATCCGATTGTTTTTAAAAGTGCAAAAATATCATTTTTGATTGTTTGGTTTTTTTAGACGTTTAGAATTAACATCCAATTAATTTTAAATTTACATTTGCCAAACGTTACATGCACAAATACTTTCTATTCACCTTAAAACAATTGGCATTTTGGTTGTTTTATTTTATTTTTCTTCAAGCTGTATTTCTCTTATTTTTTATTTACGAATTAAAAGATCTTCCAATCAGTCATATTTTTTTAAGTTTTAAATATGGCTTTGGCCTTAATTTGGCAAGTGCAGCTTATTGTACCGTGGCTTCCGTTTTAATTTATTTTATAGCCGGTGTAGCAAAATTAAAATTTGAAAAAGCAAACCTGATAGTTGTCTCTGTGCTAATAGTTTGCTGCACACTCATTTTTTCAACCGATTTAGCGTTATACAATAATTGGGGTACCCGTATTAATGGAAAAGCACTTTGGTACCTGCAATTTCCCGGAACGGTATCAGCTTCGGCTGGGAGTATGGGCCATATAAAATTTGTTTTCATTGCTATATTAGTTTCCATCTCTTTCTGGTTTTTGTTTAAAACGTATTTCAACAAAAGGTCTCATCTTAATTTAAAACCTTTGAATCTATCCTTTTCGTTTTTAATACTAATGGGGCTATTATTCATATTGCTTAGAGGAGGATTATCGGGTAGCCCCATAAGTAAAGGTCAAAGCTACTATTCAAAATATCCGGTACTTAATTATGCTGCCATTAATGGGTTTTGGAATTTTTTTGATATTGTAAGCCATTATAAACCGCAGGGAAACCATTATCATTTTTTTGGCAAAACAGAATTAGAAAATTTACAAAATCAGTTTAAACAGAATGTGAAGGGTTCATCATTTTTAACCGCCTCTAAAAAACCAAATATTCTTTTTATTTACCTTGAAAGCTGGGGGGCTGATGTGGTAGGTTGCCTTGGTGGGCAACCCAATGTTACACCCGGTTTTGATTTTTTGGCTAAGGAAAGTTTACTGTTTACTAATTTTTATAGTACGGGATTTCGCACAGAGCAAGGATTAATGGCTACATTAAGTGGCTTTCCGGCTCAGGCCCAAACCTATCCGATGGAAGATATGGACAGGTTTGAAAACTATCCAAATCTAATTCGGGAATTAAATACTGCCGGGTATTATACGTCCTATTTTACGGGTGGAAATCCGCAGTTTGCCAACACCGATGTGTACCTTCAATCGGCAGGTATCGATAAAATAAATAAAGATTTATTAGCTAAAGCCAAACGCAAATCGGCCTGGGGAGCTCTGGATGAAGAAACCTTTGATTGGGTATTAAACTCGTTGAACCATCAGATAAACCCTTTTTTTAGTATGATGGTAACCCTCACCTCACACGAATGGTTTGAGGCACCCGTGAAAAAAGTATTTAAGGAGAAGGATGGAGTAGCTTCAAATTTTAAAAATACCGTGCATTACTCCGACAGTTGTTTATTTGATTTTATAAGTAAAGCCAAAAAACAAAAATGGTATGAGAATACCTTAATTGTAGTAATGGCCGATCATGCCTGCAATTATCCACTTAACCGGAGTATGCACGACCCTGAAAGATATCATATCCCAATGCTTATAACCGGTGGAGCGTTGAGAAATGAAATGAGAGGTACTCTTAATTCTAACTGCGGAGGACATTTGAGCATACCTGCTTTGGTGTGTAACGAAATAAAAATAAACCCTCAAAAATTTAAATTGTCATCTACTATTTTAAACCCGGCCTCCATGGCATATTTTGTTTACGATCATGGGGTAGGGGTAGTTTCTTCCAATAGCCTGGCGGTTTTTGATTTTAACCTGAATGACTATGTAACTAGGAAAAATAAATCTGACAGCCTATTAAATTGGGGTAAATTCATAATGCAAGCCTCTGCTCAAATGAAAGAGGATTTTCAAACGATGAAATAAATATTTCAAAAATAAAAATGGCCTTCATCTCTGAAACCCACAGCTAGTCAGTGTTTGCAACGCGGATTTAAAGAAAAGGCATTTTTAATGACATTTAATTTTTCTGAATTTTATTTTATTTAAGAATTATAAAAACAAAAAGCCTTGCAAACATTCGGTTTACAAGGCTTTGTGCGGATGATAGGACTCGAACCTACACGCCGCAAAGCACCAGATCCTAAGTCTGGCATGGCTACCAATTACATCACATCCGCAACTTGCCGCGAAGGTATATTTTTTTTTAAAAAGTATCAAACAAAAAAAGCCCCGATTTATTGGGGCTTTTTCAAAGTATTTTAATTTTTACGAATTACTTAACCTGCATTTTTTGAGTGGTGCTGTATTGGTTATTGGCAATGGTATAAAAATACAAACCTGATGTTAATCCATGAGCATTAATGGTTAAGGAATGGTTTC
>JBJXDS010000138.1:0-4587 GCA_046154525.1 Bacteroidia bacterium | reverse complement strand
CCAATTCAATGAAGAGACAATAAAAGTTAAAGACATTACCTCAAACATATTTGACGTTTATCAAAAGGTAGCATTAGCAAAAGGAATAAATGTAAGTTTCTCGGTTGACGACTCTCTTACCATAATTGGTGACAAAAATCAAATAGAATTCGTAATTAGAAATCTTGTGAACAATGCTATTAAGTTCACTCATAAAAACGGTTTTGTAAGTTTGACGGCTAATTCATTACCAGACGGACTAGTTAAAATATCCGTTTCAGACAGCGGAGTAGGGATTTCTGATGAAGTTAAAAGAAAATTATTCTCTATTAGTAAAAAAAAAAGCACCAATGGGACAGATGGAGAAATGGGTACTGGGTTGGGTCTTATGTTGAGTTACGAGTTCATGAAACTAAACGGAGGGCAGATTGACATCGAAAGCAGTTTGGGTAAAGGGTCTACATTTCATACTAAGTTTAAAAGTGGACATTAAATAATTGACTGTAGAGAATGCAACAACCGCTATCACGGGTTTGGCAAAAGTGGCGGTTCAGAGGTTAAATGAAGCCTTGTGCTTCGTTTCAAGACAGTTTGCTGGCAGACAGTTTTGTTCTCCGAAATCGCCAACTTCCTTTAGCTGCCAACTGTTATCGGTCATGCCACGACGACAACCGACTATTAACAATTAAGAAATTAAAATGACAAGAAGTTACTACTCAAATACTATTTCGGACTTATTGCAGGATGATGAAACTCGAATTCTTGGACCGTTATGTTTATGGGCAATTCCGAAACCCGGTACAAATTTCTCATTTTAACGATTTTTTGCTATTCGTATTATTTAATAATTTTGTATTGACTCTTCGCAAGATGTAATTTTGACTAGGCAATTTAAATACATAACATTTCTTTTTCTTCTTAGCTTAAATTTTTGCTTTGGTCAAAGTAGGCAATATGATTCCCTAATCATTCTTGCTAATCATTCATACGATGTAAAAAATTTCAAATTGGCGGCAGTGCAATATAATGCGGCTTTTAATGAATTAGGTCGAAAAGGGCGGCCTCAGGATAGGTTTAAGGCTGCCATAGCATGGACTTTAATTGGCGAGAAAGATTCTGCATTCTTTAACCTGTTCAGACTGGCGGAGAAAACAAATTATTTAGAGTTTTATATATTGAATTCTGAAACACAATTTCAATTTTTGCATTCTGATCGGAGATGGAATGAATTACTTTATATTGTCAATCCGAGAAATGAGACATATAATGATAGTCTGGCTAAAGTTCTGTTATCTATAAGGGAGAATGACCAAAAATATAGATTAATGTTGGATGCAGTGAGGCATCCATATAAAGAGGAAGCGTCGGATTCATTTAAATCAATTTTAAAAATGATGGTTTATTATGACTCAATAAATTTAATAAGAGTCAAGTCAATAATTGATAGATATGGTTGGTTAAGTCAAAATGAAGTTGGAAATAAAGGGAATTCGACTCTGTGGTTAGTTATTCAGCATTCAGATTTAAAAACACAAGAAAAGTATTTTCCTATAATGAAAGAAGCTGTTAAAAATGGAAAAGCTACAAAAGGTGAACTTGCCTATTTGGAAGATAGGATGTTGATGAATCAAGGTAAAAAGCAATTGTATGGTACGCAGTATAAACTAAATGAAAAAAACAGACAAATGGAACTTTGGTTAATTGAAGACCCCTTAAATCTTAATAAGCGGCGAGAATCTGTTGGTTTACCACCTATGTAAAAGGTTGGCAGTTAGAGAATATTAAAAAAAACTGCCGATAACAGCAGGCAATTGTGATGTTGGTTTTTAGGTTTGGAAAGTATCTGCTTCCAACTTACTTTTGTCATGGGTGATAGTTTGTCGGCTTCGAAGCCGCCTCCACTTTTAATCCGCAACTGTTAGCTGTAAGTTTAGAAAAACACGATAGAAACAAAATTTTGAAAAATAATTGAAATGGAAAAATGGTTTAGCGAAGTTATATTAGAGACAAAAAACATAAAACTTCTTCCAATTAAAATGACTCACAAAGCAGACTTGATAAATGCTTCTGCTGACGGAAATCTATCAGATTTGTGGTTTACCTCAGTTCCAACTGAAAATAATATTGACAATTATATAGATAAAGCCATTGAAGACTTCAAACAGGATAAAGGTTTAGCGTTTATTGTGGTTGATAAAAAGACAAACAATGTAATTGGGAGTACTCGATATACAAACGCAGCCCCAGAACATAGAAGGTTAGAAATTGGATATACCTGGTATTCACAGTCATTTCAAAAGACTTATGTAAACTCTGAATGCAAACTGCTTTTATTAACACACGCATTTGAAAATTTAAAAGCAATAGCGGTAGAATTTAGAACAAATTGGTATAATTTTCCATCAAGAAATGCAATCGAAAGACTTGGTGCTAAACAAGATGGAATTATAAGAAATCATCAAATTATGTCAGATGGTTCTTTAAGAGATACAGTGATTTTTTCAATTATTGAAAGCGAATGGAAAACGTGTCAACGAGCTTTAAAGTTTAAAATTGACCAAATACATAATAAAACCTATTGCTAACAGTAGTAGCTGTTGCATAACCTTACAAATCATTGCTTAAATTATCTTTTAATTTTTAAAATGACTTCATTTGGCGGCTTTTAAACCATTGTAAATTTTAAAACATTTGGGAAGTTGTAAAAAATTGGATGCCTTAAAATACTTGACTTTAAGTTTATTAATTCATGGTATATTTTTTTTTAAAAGAGATGGTTTGCCTTTGAATGCAACCAGTACAACAGCATACTTGCAATAAGCAGGGTATTGTTTAAACCTCTTACATTACAAGACATAGTGCTCACCAAAAGATAGTTAGAGAACTGGAGCGGCTTTTCAGGAGTTACGTACAGAATTTTTAAACTGGCTAACAAAATTTTTCCAGTCTTCCAATTTTTCATTTTTCATTACCCGGGGAAATTTATTTTGTGCACCCAGGTGGCCTGTTTTTTCCATCCATTTAATAAATATATCGTTGGGAATTAGATCAACGTATATATCGCGAAGTGCTGCAGTGCGTTCTACCCTGTAATCGTCGTTCAAAATCTTTAAATGTTTGTCAACGGCATTTTTTACAGTTTCGGGTTCCAACGAGTTACCATCGTACCCAATATACCAATGATGGGCAAAATAACCATCGGGATGTGGAACCCCCGATACGGTAAATTCAATAAGATCAACCCCAAAATCATTGCTTGTTAGTTCCAGGGCCTTGTTCATATTATCTACACTAAGGTGTTCGCCACACAAACTTAAAAAATGCTTGGTTCGGCCAATAATTTCTATTTCACAATTTTTAAGATTCGTAAACTTTATAACATCACCTATAAGATAGCGCCAAGCCCCGGCACAGGTACTTATTAATAAGGCATAATCGGTTTGCTCGTCTACTTCTAATAGTGAAAACACTTGTGGATTTTCCAATAATTCACCGTTATCATTAAAATTTTTTTTGTTAAACGGGATAAATTCAAAATATATCCCATTTCTGAACAACAGCCTCATTCCATTTATGGTATCTCTTTGCTGATAGGCCATAAACCCTTCAGATGCGAGATAGGTTTCAAAATATTTTATTGGTCGGCCCAGTAATTTATCAATGCTTTTTTTATAAGGTTTAATAGAAACACCTCCATGAATATAAACTTCTAGATTAGGCCAAAGTTCATGAATATTGGAAATTTTATAATGTTCTAAAATATTTTCAAAAAGCATTTGCACCCAAGCCGGCACCCCGGCTATAATACCTACATCCCAGTTCACGGCTTCCCGGGTCATTTTTTGTATTTTTTCGTTCCAGTTTTTTTCTAACTTTATATCCCATTCGGGTTTGCTTATTCTCTGAAACATTAGCGGAATTCTGCTGGTGGTTATACCACTTAAATCACCTGAATAAAACACCCCATTGTAGTCCAGTTCGGTGCTGCCACCCATCATCAACCAATTTTTCATAATATGATCTTTGGGTACATCTGTTCTGGCAATGGATATTACTTGCCTTAAGCTTCCTTTTTGAATGGCTCTTTGCATTTCCTGAGTTACCGGAATATATTTGCTACTATTATCGGTAGTTCCACTGCTCACAGCAAAATAATCAATTTTACCAGGCCAGGTAATATTGGGTTCCCCATTTTTTGCTTTTTCCCACCAAGGTAGCATTTGTAGGTAATCGCCTGCAGGCACAGCCTGCTTAAAAGCCAAACTCAAATTATCAGAATCGGCAATTTTTTCAAAATTATGGGCCTTGCCAAATTCTGTAAACTGGGCTTTGAGTATAAGTTTTTTAAGGGTTTTTAATTGAATTTCATGACCTCTTTTAGCGCTTATCCTTCGGTTGAATTGAAGGTTTTTGCTTTTTTCTAAAAGGTTTTTAATAAATGGCATTTAACCGTAATATATTGAATTGCAATATTAATTTTTTTTACTCAATTGAGGTTGATTGTTTGAAATAAACAGGTTTAGTTTGCTACCACTATGAAAAGCATATTTATAATACTGGCTACTTTATTTTTATTTTCTTTTGGAATGACTGATAAACACAAACCCT
>JBJXDS010000137.1:0-2572 GCA_046154525.1 Bacteroidia bacterium | reverse complement strand
GCATAAATAATGGCGAACGTAAGAATAGAAGCTATTCCAAAATAAATTCCGTACCAAAACGCCGGGCGTTTAAAAAATGATTGGTTCATGGTAGTATAATTGCTAAATTGTTTTGTGTTAAATTGTTATTTGTCATGCTGAGGAACGAAGCATCTTTTTGTATTCTAAGATTCCTCCTTCGTCGGAATGACACTAAATAATTAAAAAGACGAAAGTACGGCCAAAAATGAACTTTGAAAAGCGGGGTTTGTTCCTTCTTTCAAAATTAAATTTTGCTTTTTATCTATACTGTTTTTGGTTTCAAAAAATAGCAATACAGGTAAAAGTTGGTCGCCCAGCGGGCTGCCAGCATTAGCTTTACTTATTTCCACCATCGTGTCCAAATCGCCTAATACAATTTCGTCCCTGTTTTTTATCACCGCTTCATAAACTTCATGTTCCTCGCTGTCAAAATCATCTTCACCAATTAGATATTCATCCAAATAATCGTCTATCGAAAATTGAATTCCTGAATCTTTGCACTCCTGCAAGTAAAGCAAAATATTCATCAACTCGGTACCCCGGTCTATAATTACATCCTCTATTTGCACCCATTCTTTACTTTCAAAAAATTGTTCGCCAAGGCGTTGGCTGTCTTCACTAAAAAAATTGAAAAGTAAGATATCAAACAGCAATTCGCCAATATCATCCGGAATTTTAAATTCACCAATTGCCGAATCCAGGGCTTTTATTTTCTTTATAAAATTATCTTTTGATGAAAAATTTTCACTAAGTTTTTCGATCAGAAGGTTTGGAGTTTCTTCTTTTTTTGTTATGTAAAATGCATTTAATAATGCGGTGGTCATAGATATTGCTGGCGTTGACATTTACGATTTTAGATTTACGATTTACAATTGATTGATAATTTATTATTGATAATGAAAACGCATTGTCCTTTCAGTTTAGTTCCCATTAAATGAGAATTGGATGAAAGTGATTTGTTGGTTTTTGTATTGAATTCCCATTCCTTATCCGTATCAAAAATAGCTAGGTTTGCCGGGCTATTTTCTTCAATGGAAGCAATGGAAAGGTTTAAAATTTTTCGTGGATTTTGGCTGGTGGCTTTAACAAAATTTTCTAAAGAAATGTCTTTTGATAAAAACTGATTGTAAAGGCTAAATAAAATTTGGATGGTGATGGCCCCGAAGGGTGAATAATTAAATTCCACCACTTTATGTTCCGGGCTTTGCGGATTGTGGTCACTCACTATGCAATCTATCGTTCCGTCATTTATTCCTTTTATCAATGCTTTTCGGTCTTTTTCGCTTCGCAAAGGAGGCATTAGTTTCAGGTTGGCATCAAAGGTTTCTAAGGTTTTGTCGGTTAATATTAAATGGAGAATACTTACATCGCAACTCATTTTCAAGCCTTCAGCTTTTGCTTTTTTAATCAAATCCACCGATTGAGCGGTGCTGATATGCGAAAAATGCAATCTTGATTCGGTATATCTGGCAATCTCAATTTCCCTTGCTACTTCTGTATATTCAGCATGAGCGGCAAAATGTTTTAGTCCTAATGAGGCCGTATTACTACTTTCATTCACAAATCCGCCATTGCTCAAATTTTTATCTTCAGCATGGCTAAATATCAGGCCATCAAAATTTTTGGTGTAAAGTAAGGCGCGTTGCAGAGCCCCTGAATTATAAGGCGAATCACCATTGCTAAATCCTATGGCTCCGCCTTGGTGCATATCATATAGCTCGGCTAATTCTTTTCCCCCGGTTTCTAAAGTAGTAGCTCCCAAAGGATACACCGACACTATTTTTTTATGAGCTTTGCGAAGCAAATATTCAATTTGAGCCCGGCTTTGGATGGTTGGATGCGTGTCGGGCAAAGTAGCAATCCCTGTAAAACCTCCGGCAGATGCAGCGTTTATTATACTTTCCAAATCCTCGTTTTGTTCTAGGCCGGGTTCGCCATGGCGGCTCCGCAAATCAAACAGGCCTGGAGTGGCTATACAATTTTTGCCATCAATTGTGGTATCGGCTTTTTGAGTAATGTCGCCAATTTGTGTTATGACCCCATTAGAAATAAAAATATCGGCAGTCCGGTTATTGTGAACAGAACCGGGATCGGCAATACTTACCTTTCGAATCAGGATAGTGCCGGACTTGGAGTCGGTTGTTTGTTTTTCCAAAATCTTAGCAAAAGTATCTCAATTGCTATAAATAGCAAAGCTAACCATATAAATAATCGCCAAAGTGGCTTTCCGTTTTCTTCTTGTTTGATGAGTGTGTTAAGCGGTATATCTGATTTCTCATATACTTTTATACCTTCACCGGCGAATAAATTTTTTATTTCTTCGGGTTCCAAAAGTTCTACATCCGATTCACTTCGGTTATAATTAAAGGCCAATGTTTGTAATGCCTGTTTATCCTCGGCATCCAGCAATTCATATAATCCGGCTTCTTTCACCTGATTATTTTCGGTTAAAAAAAGTTCATTGTTCCGTATGATTTTTTCAGCCATTATTTCAAATGTGCCTTTTTTCAGCACATTTGGTTTTTTACTATTTTTTATGGTAGCCACTGGC
>JBJXDS010000136.1:0-9152 GCA_046154525.1 Bacteroidia bacterium | reverse complement strand
AAATCCTATTCACAGGAGAATCATTATATTGTTATTGATACAATCACTTTTGAAGGAAACAACCAAACCAAACAATATGTGATTGAACGGGAATTGTTATTTAAAAAAGACTCCATTTATGAATCAGCTCAAATGGACGAAATGGCCAAAAACAGCAAAAACCTTTTGAATAATACCAACCTGTTTATTACAGTTGAAGTAAAATGGACAGAAACCAGGCGACAACATGTTTCAATCTCCGTAATTGTATCCGAAAAATGGTATATATGGCCCATACCTTTTTTTGAACTGGCAGATAGAAACTATAAGCAATGGGCAGATTTGGGTCATAAGGCCGACCGTACAAATTATGGCCTTTATTTATTTACTTATAATTTTAGGGGAAGAAATGAAACTATTAAATTATCATTTATCAACGGCTACACCAGAAACTATGGCATTCAATATTACATCCCTTTTTTAGATAAAAGCGGTAAGTATGGTTTGGATATCAATTCGAGTTTTAAGCAGAACAGAGAGATTTGGTACCTTACCAAAAATGATTCGTTACAATTTTATAAAACTTTTGGAAAAACACTCATACAACGCTTTGAAAACCGTTTGGCGTTTACAATACGAAGAAATAATTTTATCACAGAGCGATGGGAGGCTGAATTTAACAATATAAAAATTAAGGATACCATTAGCTCAAAAGGCTTAAACCCTGAATTTTTATTAGGAAAAAAAAAGCAGAACGAATTTTTAATTAAGCATTTCATAACTTATGAAAAACGTGATAATAAGTATTATCCTCTTACCGGATTTTATATAAAAAACGAGGTAGCCTTAGGTACTTTAAGTGGTGATACGGCATCGGTAGAAATTTTAAGGGAAACACTTGAGCTTGGAATATATCGGGAAATTTATAAAAAACTATATTTGTCAGGCTTTTTTAAAACCAAATTGAGTAACGAACCATTGCCTTTTATCCCTTACAATAATTTTAAGTCATTTGGATATAAGGATTATGTTAGGGGATATGAGCAATATGTTATTGATGGCCACGCATTTTTGCTTGGAAAAATTAATTTAAAATATGCTTTAGTTCATCGGTATATGTTTAAAACACCATTTAAGATTCATAAAAAACCTGCAAAATTGCCAACGAGTGTTTATCTAAATCTATACTCCGATTGGGGCAAAGCCTACAATAATCAATGGGGTATTGGTATATATAATAATAACTTGGTAAAAACCAATTTAGTTGGATATGGAGTTGGCATTGATTTTTTATTTTTGAATGATAAAATATTCCGCCTCGAATATTCTCTGAATATTTTAGGAGATAAAAATTTTAATTTACACTTTGATAAATCCTTTTGATAAAAAAAGGTATTTGTTTTATAACTGAACAAAATATGAACGTAGGATTATATGCGCGGGTATTAAGAAACAAAATAGCAATGGAATGTTTGCAAAATATTGTAAACTACCTTAGCCAAAATGGAATTAGTATATTTTTCCATGAAGAACTTCATAAAAGTTTAGATGAATCTAAATTATCTGTCGAAAATAATTATGAAGTATTTACGACCGAAGAAATACAGCACTCAAAAATTGATTATTTATTATGCATAGGCGGTGATGGTACCATGCTTGATACTTTAAATATAGTTAGGGAAACTGGTATTCCTGTGCTTGGTTTTAATACCGGCCGATTGGGATATTTGGCCACGTCAAACCCAGAAGATTTTGAAAAAGTGATAGACGAATTGGTAAAAAAAACATACAGCATTGATAAACGCTCCTTGCTAAAATTGGAGGCCGATCAGGAACTTTTTGGAGGATTTGCCTATGCCCTTAATGATTTCGTAATTCATAAAAAAGATAGTACCAGCATGATTACGGTTCACACGTATTTGAACGGTGAATTTATGAACAGCTACTGGGCCGATGGGCTTATAGTTGCTACTCCTACGGGCTCGTCGGCTTATTCATTGAGCTGTGGTGGCCCAATACTTATTCCTAAATCTGCCAGTTTCGCTATCACCCCCATTGCCCCCCATAATTTAAGTGTGAGGCCGGTAGTAATACCTGATGATACGGTACTTTCTTTTGAAATTGAAGGTAGGGTAAAAAGCTATCTCATTAGTTTGGACAGTAGAAATTGTTCCATAAAAAAAGGCACACAAATAGCTGTGAGAAAAGCCAATTTTACGTTTAATCTAATCCGCCTTAGCAATAAAAATTACCTTGATGCCCTTCGCAATAAAATGATGTGGGGAATGGATGTAAGGAATTAAAATATAATTTTCATTAGGCTGCCGGTTTATTATATGCTACCTTTAGCATCTTGAAATACGTTAAATTATTAGCCGCGTTTATAATTCTCTTTTTGGTTGGTGCATTTGGTTATAGTTTAATTTTATCTTCTCCCAATGCAAACAATTCCGAAATCGGTTCTTCTAACGATTCCACAATAAACCCTGTTGAAAATATAATTTATATTTCCAAAAGGGACAGCCTTATAAGTTTTGCCATAAAATATTTAGGCACACCCTATGTTTATGGGGCTTGTAATAAAGAAGGGTTTGATTGTTCAGGCTTTGTATATTTTGTATTTAAAAATTTTAAAATAGAAGTACCCCGCAGTTCAAGCGAATATAAAACGTTTGGTAAAACCATGGATATTGATAAAATTAAAAAGGGGGATATACTTGTTTTCTTGAGCCCAACACGCAATGTAATTGGGCATCTGGGTATAGTTACCAACCCCAAAGGTATGGAAACCGAATTTATTCATTCATCATCGGGTAGCGAAATGAAAGTAATTCTTTCTACTCTAAAGGAGGCTGGCTACAATAGACGGTTTGTGAAGGCAATAAGTGTTTTATAACAGAAAAAAAGTTGCTTTTTTTCATTAAATATTAATTCCTCAATTTATCTCTCTCAATTAAATTATGTAGGTTTGCCCAACAATGGTGGAGGAACAAATACCCCAAATAATAAACGTTGACAAAATTTTTAAGGACAAAAATCCTGGCCTTTATAATTTGTTGCCGGGGTTTGTGATGCGCTATTTAAAACGCATTATCCATCAGGATAAAATGAACCTGATTTTAAAAAAAGGGGAAGGTATTTATGGTGTAGATTTTGCTAATATAGTGCTGAATGAAATGGGGGTTCAGGTATCCTGTTCAGGTATAGAAAATGTTCCGGAAACAGGACCTGTTATTATTGTATCCAATCACCCTTTAGCGGGGCTGGATGCCATGGCCATGATAAGCTACGTTGGTAAAAAACGTAAAGATATTCGGTTTTTAGTAAATGATATTTTAACCCGATTACCCAATTTTGGTGAAGTGTTTGTACCTGTAAATAAATTGGGAATTAATGCCAAATCAAACCTTGTACGGATTGAAGAAATTTATGCCTCCGATGTTGCCGTAATGCTATTTCCGGCTGGTATGTGTAGCAGGATATTTCAAGGTAAAATTCAAGATTTTGATTGGCAAAAAAGTTTTGTCACCAAAGCCCAAAAATATCAAACTACCATAATACCCGTGTTGGTAAAAGGTAAAAATAGCCCTCGATTTTATAATCTTTCCTGGCTAAGGACTAAATTGGGTATAAAAGCTAACATTGAAATGTTTTATTTACCCGATGAAATGTTTAAGCAAAAAGGAAATACCATTGAACTGATAATTGGCAAACCAATTTTTCCGGCTGAAATTCCTGATAAAAGTAATCTACTTGAAATGGCCCAATTAATTCGTGGATTTGTTTACAATTTGAGTACCAATCCATCACAGTTATTTCAAGACTATTTAAAAAAATTAAAAGAACATTAGCCCTATTATATAATTTAGGGTAATTCGTGTATGTTTGTGGCTTTAGGGTATGGAGCCAATAATTGATAAAATAGATCGGGATTTACTAAAACAGGAACTGACTCCAAATCGTTTCATACGGTATACCAATGCTGGTAAAAATGAAATTTATATTTTTAAAGGGAATGAATGCCCTGCATTGATGAATGAACTAGGCCGCTTACGTGAAGTCTCATTTCGTAAAGCTGGAGGAGGAAGTGGGAAATCAACAGATATAGATGAGTTTGATACAGGGAAATATGCCTATAACCAACTCATTGTTTGGAACCCAGCCGACGAAGAAATAATAGGCGGCTACCGCTACATTAAGGCAGCAGATGCCATGGACGAGAGAGGAAATTATCACTTGAGTACTTCTGAAATTGTAAGTTATAGTGAAAAATTAAAAAAAGAATTTTTCCCTTATACCATTGAATTGGGAAGAAGTTTTGTGCAACCTTTCTATCAGCCAAGTGTTGAAAATCGCAAGGGTTTATTTAGCCTTGATAATTTGTGGGATGGGCTTGGGGCATTAACTATACTGAACCCCGACATGAAATACTTTTTTGGTAAAGTAACCATGTACACTCATTTTAATAAACAGGCCCGCGATTATATCCTATCGTTTATGCATTATTATTTTCCTGATCCTGATAAACTTTTAATAATTCCGAACGAGCTAAAAATAGAAAGTGATACCAATGATTTATTAAATAAAATAAAAGGTTTACCGTATAAAGAAGGGCACCATATACTGAACAAAATGGTAAGGGAATTGGGTGAAAACATACCGCCTTTATTCAACAGCTATATGAACCTTAGCCCCACCATGCGAACCTTTGGCACAGCTATAAATGATCATTTTGGCTATGTAGAAGAAACCGGGATTATTGTGACCATTGACGATATTTATCCTTCCAAAAAGGAAAGGCATATTAATTGGAAGCCATAGGTATTGGTATAAAATAATCAAAATCCCTTTTTAATTTTCTTGTTCAATGGCGAATCAGTATGCAAAAAAATTAAAGCCAAAAATTATGAATATTTAAAAAAATAAGTATTTTTGATATTGAAAATTAGCCTATGGCTTAGTCTTTAAACATCTGTAAACAAAAATATTTATGAAAAACAAGGTACTTAATTTATCAATGGCATTTTTAATGCTTGTTTCAATTATGGGCTGCGAAAAGGAAGGAGAAGGGGCGTGTAAGGCCGGCATCAGAGATCATGCTCAAATATGCACACCGAGAATTGAGAATGTTAATTACAATGCCTTAACTTTTACCGATAACGGATTTGATCAAATTTACTATTTATCTGTTTTTGGGAAAGCCCAGTTTTTTATGGAATCAAAACTAAATAATATATGTACCAAAACCCATTTTAAGCCAAGTTTTTCAGTAAGGATGAGTGATACAACTTTAACGCATACCGTAAAAATTTATGCTCAGGCATATTGGTCTACTTATGATGAGCAGTATATTATGTTTAATGATATTCCAACTGCTGGTCAGATTTTTAACCTTGATGCGGATATTGGGCTTAAACAAGCTTTTAACGATGGCCCCGGTGATATTCAATTATATCTAAATGTTGAGTTCACTTCATTCGGGAGTGCAGAGGCTGATAAAAGATATTTCGAAAGAATTATAGCAATAATGGAATCTAATTGTACTTTTGATAAATCAAGTTAGACTATATATTTCAAAAAAAACAACCTACAAATCCCAAACCGTCCGTTTTCCTTCTTTCTGATAATTTTTTACATTAAGCCAAAAAGCCAAAATCAGATAAATAATAACTGAAGAACCTAAGGTGCCAAAGGTGGCATAAAGAAAATACAAACGAACCCGTTCGGTTTTAATACCCATTTTGCGGCCAAGCCGGGTGCATACCCCAAAAGCTTGTTGCTCTACAAATAGTTTTATGGTATCAAGCGGTCGCATTTTTTAATAATTTAAAACCGATGCTGCAATTAAGGCAAAGTTTCTTATTACAATATTCGTTTTTTAATTGTAATAATGCTTGGGTTTGAAAAGAATTTTTTGATTGGATGCCCAAATCAGTCCATTTTTTTATAATAGAATTGCTTTCAGCCTGACTTTTTTCCAATAAATCAAAGGCATTTTGTTGCATGGTTTCATCGTCTTTGTGCTTGCCATAAGCAAATTTAAAAGGCACAATAGTATTGATTATTATATTTTGAATGGCCGAATTCCCCATTTTTTTTAATCGTTTTGACGAAAGTTCATTTAATAAATAATGGGTATCCCAATATGGCGATGGACGTGTTTTTAATAAATTGGTTATTTTTTGTAAATCATTTTCTTCAATTATTTTTGAAAATAAATTGTGTGATTGATGGATTAAGGCAGCGAACTGTGCCAGTCTTACGGTAGGAAAATTGGCGGGCATTAATCTTAAAAATTTCCAGTTGCTTTTTTCTACTTCGGCCAATTGGTATTTATTTTTTAAAAATTGGTACTCCTTTTTTAAGTCCCGACTGTATTCATCTTTTAAATTTCCATTTAAAAAACCCGCAACCCCAAACACCAAAGCCTCAATTTGTTTCAGGCTGTCCTTATGTTTTGATAAAATTTTTAAAGAAAGATTATTAGCTAAATTTTCAAACGGTTGGGTATTTATTTTTAATCCAAAAGTTCGGGCTATGGATTTATAAAAAACCTCCTGCCACTCATATTTTGTTTTTTCCAGTTCTTTATAAATGGGTTCTGTTTTTTGTTCCAATCGCTCTATTACTAGCCTTTCCTGCCAGAGAACCCAGGTAAATTCGTCAATGCAATGAAGCATAGAACTGCAAGGTATATCATTCCCCGATTCCATTAAATAGCGGTATTTATGCAGCAAAGTTTTATCTACACGGTCTTTTAAAATGAGGCAGCTAATTTTTGACCCATCAGTACGGTAAATAGGTAAGTCCGATTCCCAGCAAACGTGCAAAATGGTATTATCATAAGCAGCATCCATGGTATGTCCATGCACTTTCCAATCACCTGATTTTATATGGATTTCAATATTTCCGGCCCAAAGGGTTTTGCCAATTTTAATTTTTGCATTGGTAAAATCGGGGCCGGCATGAGTATTTATAATTCCTTTTTGATTTATTTGGATAGGCTCATTATCGGTGCTTACCAGATTGTTGGTATCAAATAATAGATTTTGCCAAATGAAATGAAGAAGTTTTTCTTGCATAAGGTATTTCAAATCTGAAAAATTTAAATTTGAAATGCAAATATTTTTTTTAAATTTTCAAAAAACTGTTTAGTGGGTTTTCGTGGTTTTGTGTTTTAGTGGCCTAATTTTTTTTACCACGAAAACACTAAGGCACAAAATTTTACAAAATTTTAGAATCTTCCAAATATCCTTTCATTTCCTGTTGTAACTTCCTTGCTTCTTCCCGGGCTGCTTCTTTAAAATCCAAACCATTAGAAGCATAAATAATTCCCCGGGATGAATTTACCAACAAACAGCAATCCTTGTTCAGTCCATTCGTGGCCACCCCTTTTAAATCACCACCTTGGGCTCCAACTCCCGGAACTAATAAAAAATGATCAGGCAATATTTTTCGTATTTCCGCAAATTTTTCGGCCTTGGTTGCCCCTATCACAAACATTAAATTATCAGGCGTTCCCCAGGTGGCTGTTTTTTTTAAAACCGATTCATACACTTTTTCTCCTTCGGTTTCCAACATTTGAAAATCTGCATTTCCTGCATTGCTTGTTAGCCCTAAAACAATGGTAAATTTATCTTTATACTCCAAAAAAGGCCCTACCGAATCCTGACCCATATATGGCGAAACCGTAATGGAATCATAATTATAGGTTTCAAAAAAAGCCTTGGCATACATTTTACTGGTATTGCCAATATCGCCCCGCTTGGCATCGGCTATGGTAAAGCAATTTTTAGGAATAGCAGCCAAGGTTTTCTCCATGCTTTGCCATCCTATAATTCCATACTGCTCATAAAAAGCCAGATTTATTTTATAAGCTACCGCAAACTCTGATGTAGCTTCAATTATTGATTTATTAAAACTAAAAATGGGGTCTTCTTCATCCAATAAATGCGGAGGAATTTTGCTTAATTCGGTATCCAGCCCAACACACAAAAAGGATTTTTTGAGCCTGATTTGTTCAATTAATTGTTTACGGTTCAAAGTTTTATTTTTTGCAAAATAACTCTGTTTTTACCAGAGGTTAAAGGCTTATTAAATTATTGTTTTGATGCGGGTATTTTTTGTTGGTTAAAATGATGAAAAAAAAACCTTTGAATGTATTTAATTCCTTCTGAAATACTAATTTCGTGACAATTTTAAAAATACCTTATCCCCAATGAGCGAAACCGCTAAAATCAGCATTCACGGCAAAGAAATTGAATTGCCAATTATCGTAGGAACAGAACAAGAAGTTGGCATTGATATTTCAGACCTAAGATCTGAAACAGGTGCTGTTACCTTAGACATTGGTTTTAAAAATTCGGGGGCCACCACCAGTGCTATTACCTATTTGGATGGTGAATTGGGCATCTTACGTCATCGCGGTTATTCCATTGAAGAATTGGCAGAAAATGCCACCTTTTTAGAAGTAGCTTACCTCTTAATTAATGGCGAACTACCAAATAAAACACAATACCATGATTTTGATATGAACGTTCGCCACCATACATTGGTGAACGAGGATATGAAAAATATTTTTGAGGCATGGCCCACAGCAAGTCACCCAATGGGGCAACTTATTGCTATGATTTCATCCCTTTCTTCCTTTTATCCGGAGAGTATTGAGCCGGTTCAAAATGAGTCTCAAAAACAAATGACTGCTTATAGGTTGCTGGCTAAAATGCCAACCATTTGTGCCATGATTTATAAAAAGAGTTTGGGCCATCCATTTATTTATCCTCAAAATAAACTGGATTATGTTTCAAATTTTTTGAATATGACGTTTAAGCATGTTACCGAAGATTATGAAATAGATCCAGTATTGGTAGATGCTTTAAATAAATTGTTAATTCTTCATGCCGATCATGAGCAAAATTGCAGTACTTCCACGGTTCGTTTGGTTGGTTCGTCTCATGCCAATTTATACGCTTCAATTGGCGCCGGAGTTGCCGCCCTATGGGGACCACTGCACGGGGGTGCCAATCAGGAAGTGATAGAAATGTTGGAACTGATAAAAGCCGATGGGGGAAATGTAGAAAAATGGGTAAATAAAGCCAAAGATAAATCAGATAGTTTCCGTTTAATGGGTTTTGGCCATAGGGTTTATAAAAACTTTGACCCACGAGCTAAAA
>JBJXDS010000135.1:0-5434 GCA_046154525.1 Bacteroidia bacterium | reverse complement strand
ATTATAGGTATAAACTAATCTACCGGTTCGGGCAATTTTTTAAAAATTTTTGTAAGTAAGAAAACCCTTAATCATTCCAAATTTTGTCAGTTGTATTATTATGGCAACTTTGGCATTGCCCAGTAAGAATTGGTGAAGCCATATATTTTTTGTTGCCATTGCTGTTTTGATGCACCGGGTACAATCCTCCTTCAAAATTGATGGTTTCTGTGGTGTAAAAATTACCCAATTCATCCAACTCAATCGTATATTTTAATTCTCCTTGTCCATTAGGATCTGCATATAAAAATATCTTGCCATTTGGATTTTGAGTGCTTTTATCAGACTTGTAAACAGAGCCTGCAATGCTAAACCATCCTTCGCCATTTCCCCCGGAGCTGTGGCAGTTCATGCAATTTTGTCCGTTGAAGTGACTTTCATCCTCTCCATTTTTACTTATTTTAGTTTCGGCTTTTTCCATATCATAATGGCTGCACGATACAATGGTGAATATTATTATTCCTATCAAAACTGCACCCCCTGCTATTTTCTTTAAATCCATTTTTATTTTTATTAAACCCATTACAAAGTTAATTATGAATAGCCGATTTATAGGTACCTCCTGGATATTTAAAATTTAAAAAAAATCTGTGCTAAACATGTTTATGACTCAAATAAATTTTAAAGTAGGTTTGCACCAATGAACCAATACGAGCAATTTTTAAAATTTGTGTATGAAAACGGAACTGAAAAATCTGACCGCACCGGAACAGGAACTCGAAGCTGGTTTGGCGGGCAAATGCGGTTTGATTTAAAAGATTCCTTTCCGCTTATTACCACAAAAAAAGTTCATCTCAAATCTATTATTTATGAGCTGCTTTGGTTTATAAAAGGCGAAACCAATATCAAATATTTAACCGACCACGGGGTTACCATTTGGAATGAATGGGCAGATGCCGATGGAAATCTTGGCCCAGTGTATGGTAAGCAATGGCGAAGCTGGGAAGGAGCTGATGGTAAAACCTACGACCAGCTAAAAGATGTAATAAATAGCATAAAAACCAATCCCGACAGCCGTAGGATAATTATTAGTGCCTGGAATGTGGCCGATATACCCAAAATGGCATTGGCCCCTTGCCATTGTTTATTTCAGTTTTATACCACCCCTCCATCTGCTGAACAAAAAGCCAAAGGCTTAAACGGTTCCTTATCTTGCCAACTTTATCAGCGCAGTGCTGATTTATTTTTAGGCGTTCCGTTTAATATTGCCAGCTATGCAATGTTCACTATGATGATAGCCCGCGAATGCAATATGGAAGCCCATGAATTTGTTCATACATTTGGCGATGCTCATATATACAGCAACCATTATAAGCAAGTGGAACTACAACTAAGCCGCGAACCAAAACCCTATCCTACCATGGAACTAAACCCTGCCAAAACCTCCATTTTTGATTTTGATTTTGAAGACTTTGTAGTAAAAAATTATGACCCACATCCGGGCATAAAGGCGCCAATAGCAGTGTAGAAAATTTAACCGCAACCAGGGCTGCTTTAATTTATATAGAAATTGTATTAGCCGATATTAAGACGTCCTCATTGAGGGCCTGTTGCTCATAAAAATCTACCATTCCGCTTACCACATTATACATCCCTCCAATTATTGCCAATTGCCCATCTTTTATCATTTCACAAAGAATCGGGCTTTTGTCTAAAACCTGATGCATGGTGTTTTTTACATTAAGCGCCGCTACCCTATCCACAAATCCCTTATTGCTTGAGTTGCGGTTAGTGATGGTATCTTTTTCAGCATCAAGCGCAGGTTTTATTTTGTGAAGTAAAGAGGTGAGATTGCCCATTTGCACATGATCACAAGCACCATTAATAGCTCCACAGGAGGTATGACCAATGATAGCAATTAGTTTTGCCCCAGCTACCTTACACGAAAATTCCATGCTACCTAGAATATCGTCATTCATAATATTTCCGGCTATACGGATACTAAAAATGTCACCCAATCCCTGGTCAAAAATCAGTTCGGCTGAGGTTCGGCTATCAATACAGCTAAGAATTACAGCAAAAGGAAATTGCCCCTCCGAAGTTTCATTTACCTGTTCGAGGAGATTTCGATTAACTTTTAAATTATTCACAAATCTTTTATTGCCATCCTTTAGCAACTGGATTGCCTGAAGAGGTGATAATAAGGCCTGTTGTTCTTTTGTTAATTTTTTCATTTCTAAATTTTTGAATTAATTATTTTTCATTTCTTCTTTTTCATTTTTAAATAACTAAACGCTTTAGAAATATGGTCGGCTTCATCCAATTTTTTTATAAAGTTATACCTGCTTAAATAATTGAGGATAATATAAATGACTATGGCACTTAATACGGCTGAAAGAAAGCCAAAAAATGGAACCATTACTGCCGTATATACCATAAGAATTAAATGGATATTACTTTTCATGGAAAATATTTCTTTTAATTCTTCAAACTTTACCATATTAAAAGCTACATAAAGCAGCACCCCGCCTATACAGGCCATCGGCACCATTTCCAAATATTTAGCCAAAAAAGCTGCCAGCAATAGTTTAAAGGTAAATTTAGCGATACCGGCAAGCGGCGATACCGCGCCTAACTTGATATTAACAGCTGTTCTGGCCAAGGCTCCGGTGTGCGGAAATCCATTAAAAAGTGGGGTAACAATGTTCACTATTCCCTGCCCCCAAAGTTCTTTATTTGGATTGTAGGGATGCCCTTGATTATTAGCCAACCTATCGGCCATGCGTGAACAAAGCAAACTTTCTACAGCCGCTATAAAATAAATAGCCACCACATAGTACACAAGATCAAAGATTACTGTAGAAGTCCATTCGGCAGGTAATACAGGCATTGTAAAAACAAAAAAATCGGTGGGTATGGAGCCATATTTATCCTGTATCAATACCAAACCTTTATCGCTCCAAAATGTAGCAGCAGCCAATAATCCCAAAGACAGCCCTACCAATGGACCCGGCAGAAAAACAGATATACGTTTGGAAACCCGGCATAGAATAAAAGTGGCCAAGGCAATAACCAATGCATAAGGATTAAACTCCTGAGTATATTTTAATATTTTTTCAAGCTGCTCACTCATTCCATAGCCAATTTTGCTTTGGTACCCCAATACCTCACCCATTTGCGAAAAGGCTATAACAACCGCTATTCCTATTGTAAATCCCACAACAATAGAATGAGGAACCATGGCCACAAATCGCCCGAACTTGGCAATCCCGGTTATTAAAAGTAAACTACCTGCCAAAATGGATGCTAATATTAAAAATCCATGATTATAAGTAGCCATTAGGCCACTTATTATTGGAATGTAAGCGGCAGTTGGGCCATACACCTGGTATTTGGAACCACCAAATAATGCCCCAAGTAATCCTGCCACAGCACCACCTACAATTCCCTGCTCTGGCCTTAATCCCGATGCCATGGCAAAACCCATAGCCAATGGTATGGCCACCATGGCTACTATCAATCCGGCAGTAAGGTCTTTTACAATATTGCCACCCAAGCTTCCTTTTTTTAAATCTTCGTACCGTTGGTCGAATGGGTTTAAAAAGTAGCGTAATCTTTCAGCTAATGTTTGTTCTTTGGAGCTCATTAAATTTGTTATTTTATGGTTTTAATTTCTGTTTTCTAAAAAAGTTTAAAATAAAACTTCCAGATTTTTTTTTAAAACCAAAATGGGTAATAAAACATACGGAAGGTAAAAAACCAGAAAGAAATAATTCGTTTTTGGTAAAAAAGAATTTAAAAAAAGTAAGCCTTAGGAGGCGGAGTTGCTAGTTCGGTGAAGGCCGATGAATTTACGATATCAATGGATGAATACCGGAAAGGAAGGGAATACAAAGTGAGGGATAAATTACTTTGATGTTCTATAATATCTTCCATAAAATCGGAAAACTCTGATTCCTTTTCCGATTTCTTTTTAGAGGTCTCTTCTCCATTTTCAGTTAAATCAATTGGTTCATTATTTGATGAAATATTTATTACGGTAGTTTTTCCGCAAAAAATTAAAACGGGGGATGAAACCACCATGGCGATAAATAAAAAAAGAAAAAGATGAGATATTATTTTCCGCACTATAAAATCAGCCCTCAAAGATGTACTTTTAAATAAAAATTACCAAACTATAAAGCGCTAATTTTTGGGGATTAAAATTTTTAAATTACTTCCTCTCCATAGCATTTGCCCTTGCAGGAAAATCATGGGTTAATTCAGTTTCGTTTAATTCCAAGCGGTTTATTAATTCAACCCCTTGCATCAGGCTATGGTCCTGGTTACTCACCTCATATTTCCAAGCGCCAAAACGGCCCCGGCTAAAAATATTCCGACTTTCCAACCATGGATGAAGCGGTTTTAATAAAACATCCCGGCTTACAGAAGGAGTTGGGTAGCCATATTCATAGCTCACCATAAATTCCTATACCACATCCGATTCGTTTTCTATCAATCCGTCTTCCAGCATTGCTTTAATAGTATCCTTTATTAAGGTTTGGCGGTTTACAGGTTTGGCCGTTGATTCACTCGTTTCAGCCATCAGACTCCAGTAGGTGTTTATATCCGGCACATTGTTTGGGCTGTAATTTGAAAAAACCGTGATGCGATAATATGGGCTATTGCTTTCGGGAAAATACATCCAGCATTTGGTGGCCAACTCAGTTTTTGGTTTTCCCTTCAAACCAATTCCTACAATATTGGTTCGTGAGTGTTTTAACTCTGCAGATGAGTTTATAAAATCCTGAGGGGTATTATCAATCGTTTTAAATAAAATATCAATGGGCATGGTATTTATTAAATATTGATACTCCATAGTTTCCGCATTTTTTAAATGAACGGTTTTTGAATCCGCATCTATTTTAACAACCTCTGTATTTAAAGAAAAGTAATCATGACCAATTAGTTTTTCACCAATTGCTTTCCAAATTCCACCTGTGCCACCGTATTTTGGAAATTGAAAAGTATTATTTGGACCCCAGCTTAAATCGTCCTTTTCAAAAATAATATTTTCGGTAACCCTTGCCAAATCTGTAACAGCCACTCTTTCTCCAATCCAGTTGTAAGCCATTTCCTTTGGTGGATATGCCCAAACTTTAAAATTATAAGGCATCATAAATTCATCAGCTATGCCCTGGCCAAAAGTGGCCATTATCCATTCTTCAAAATTTTCAGGCTTTTGGGTTGTGGGATTTTGGTAATTATGAATAATTCCATTCAGGCATTTCCACATGGATTCTTTTGGAAGGTACCGTATGTTGTTTTGAAAAGGATAAGGAACAAATCGTTTTTTCATCCACACCCAGCTTTCGCGCTGGTGAGTAAGCCAGCCATCTTCGCCCAAAGCTTCCAACATCAATTTATCAAAATAACCGTAATGTGAAAACTGAACATGGCCTCCCACGTCCCAGGT
>JBJXDS010000134.1:0-3528 GCA_046154525.1 Bacteroidia bacterium | reverse complement strand
TTTATAGTATCGGTTGTTACCAATAATCTGTTTTTACTATCAAACAATAGGGCTTTTGGATTTCGTATGGAAGAGTTTAAAATTGTAAAAGTTGGGGTATAAAATGGTGCTGAGC
The DNA here is from genome assembly GCA_046154525.1 of Bacteroidia bacterium. Taxonomy (GTDB): domain Bacteria; phylum Bacteroidota; class Bacteroidia; order NS11-12g; family UBA9320; genus JABWCE01. Next base: position 3,413 of record JBJXDS010000134.1, on the reverse strand, counting down.
CCACCACAACTTTAAAAATTTTGTGTGCCAAGGGGTCACTAATATAAAATGTGCCGCTTGTTGTTTTATCCTCTTCGGCATCCTCCAGGTCTATTGCTCCTGATACTTTAAACGCTGCTATGAATGAATAACCATCCGCATCATACACCTTTACTTGATTACTATCCAATATTAATAACCCATTATAAGGGCCAAAGGAAGCAAATAATATATCCTTAGGCCGGGTTAAACCTGCAATAATTTCGGTTTTATTAAAGTTTGAATCCAATTTTGTAATGCTTTTGCCAGCAAAATTTGAAATAAAATAAGCCTTTTGGGAAGGATAATAAGCAATACTATTGGGTTTGTCATAGGCAAAAATCTGCATTGAACAGACTAGAATAAAAAGTAATAGTATTTTTTTTGACATACCAGTTAGAGCTATTTTTTAAACTTTATGTTGCTTTGGGTTCACTAAATTTTTCAAATTGATCCTGTACTATTTCAATACCTTCTTCAAAGCTATGCGGACTGTACCCTAATTCCTTTCTGGCTTTCGAAATATCAAAACCTGTGATGGGTGGTCTCTTGGCAGGTTGATTAAGAGTACTACTGTCTACCCGTTCAACATTATCCAAAGTATAACCAAAGTATTTTGCCACCCGGCTCACCAATTCATAAATATTTAAATAATCTTTTCCCGAAATATTATAAATACCTTTGGCACCATGTTTTTCTAAAAGGCGACACCCCATGGCCAAATCCTCCGCCAATGTTGGAGTACGATATTGGTCGTCCACCACTTTTATTGGTTTTTTATTTTCAAGGGCATCTTTGGCCCAAATTACAATGTTGCTTCGGCTCATATCGGCCACCAGTCCATATACTAAAACGGTTCGGGCTATAGCCCAATTGTCCGAACCACTCATTACGATGTGTTCTGCTTTTAATTTTGAATCGCCATAAAAACTTAAAGGCTTAGCCAATGCATCCTCCAAATAAGGCCCGGCAGTTCCATCAAAAATAAAATCGGTTGATAAATGAATTAAATGGGCATTTATTTTCTTTGAAGCATCCACCACATTTTTTACTGCATCAATATTTTGTAAAACACAGGTTTCGTGATCCAGTTCACATGCATCCACATTTGTCATGGCTGCAGTATGGATTACACAATAGGGATGGTGTTTTTCAAAAACATCTAAAACCTGCTGCCGGTTTGTAATATCCAATTCCACATATATGTAACCTACTTTTTCAGGGTACCTATCTCTGCCTCGGCCTGTGGCTATTAACTCTATTGTTGGTTCCAATAAATATAAGTCTGTGAGTTTTTGGCCCAACAACCCGTTACTTCCTGTTACTAAAACTTTTCTATTCATTCTATCGGATACTTATCTAAATAGGATTTAATTCGGTACTTCAAATTTTCGTTCGTCCCATCATTATACAAAGGTTTATGATTTAGGGCTTTGATCAGGTTTTCAGCCTCAGCAGATTTTTCAATTGCTTTTGGGGTAAAACATGTTTCCACAAACCGTTCCCAAACATAGTCAATGGCCATCTGGTTAGGATGGGCATGGTCGGTTTCAAAAAAACGATAATCTCGTAATTCATCCGTAACAATTTCATAAGCCGGGAAATAATAGACTTCCCTTTTTTTATTTTTTAAAATATCCGCCATTGCCAAAATTAAGGTGGCCTTACTTTGTTGATTTTCTACCACCCCATCCCTTAAATGTTTTACAGGGCTGATAGTAAAAATAATTTTTATGTCTGCGTTAATCTCCCTTATTTCATTAATAACATTGGTTAGAGAATTTACAATAGTGTCAATATCTAAAAGCTTTTTTTTAAATTCAGAGTTTGGTATTTTATGGCAATTGGCCACCACCCTATTTTGAATTATATGCCTGTAAACCCACGCTGAACCTAAGGTGATAAAAATACAATTAGATGATTTTAAACTTTTATTAGCCTCAATCAACGAATCATTTATTTCTTCAATTACTTTATCAGCATCATTTCCAGAAAATCGCCCATGATGATCAAAAGATACAAAGCGGTCTTCATGATTTTTTAATAATTCCGCATTGTTATAAATTTCCTTTTGGCTAATGCGTTTAATTGCATTTGCAAGAGAGATAGGATTAAATAAAATGCCGAAAGGATTTATAGTCGTTTTAAACCCGGTGCTTAATAATTTATTTCCAATATGCTCTGTAAAACAAGACCCAAACATTAAAATTTCGCTTTTCTCCGTTATTATTTTAAACGGCTCAATAGGAAATTTTAATGAGAAACTCACAGTCATAATTCTGGCAAATATCAATAAAAAAGGGCTTTGACAGCCCTTTTTATTTATTAAATTTTTTTACTTTTATTTAAACGGGTCTGAGAATTTAGAGTTGGTAATAAAATCGTAATCGGTTAATGTATTTAAAAAGGCTATCAACGCTTTTGTATCTGAAGGACTAATTCTATTACGGGTTCCTTGTTCAATAAATGGCGAAATATTATTTGGCTTCTTTTGCAAATTAGGTATTACATCATGATCATAAAATTCAATTACTTTTTCTAAGGTTGCAAATTGTCCATCATGCATATAAGGGGCTGTTAAGGCTACGTTCCTTAAACTTGGCGTTTTAAATTTAAAATCATCAGCCGATTTCTTGGTCGTTTCATACAAACCTTTATCAGGGGTATGGTTAAGTCCAGTATTGTGCGATAAATTATCGGTAAACAAAGATGTTTTATGACAATTGAAACATCCCTTTTGGCTCGCCACTTCAAATCCGCGTTTTTCTTCATCAGTTAATTTTACCTCTCCCCTTTTTGATTTATCAAATCTTGAATTATCGGAAACCATTGACATTAAAAATTGCTCCAAAGCCATAGCCAGTCTATCGGTTGTGATATTTTCATCGCCAAAAGTATTTTTGAATCTCAATTTATAAGCTGCACTAAGCTTTAATTTTTCAACCACAGCTTCAGGTGTAGTATTCATTTCCAGTGGATTTGCAATTGGCATCAAGGCTAATTGCTTCAGTCTAGCCGCCCGGCTATCCCAAAACAAACTGTCAAACCACATCAGGTTAAATGTAGGCATGCCATTTCTGTTTCCTAATTGCCCTATGGTTCCTTTACTAAACTGTTCCCCATCCACAAATGCCTTTGCCTGAAGGTGGCAAGTCCCACAACTTATGGTATTGTTTTCAGATAACAATTTATCATAAAACAAAAACCTTCCTAATTCCAACCCGGCTTTGGTAACTTTATTATCCGGAAAACTAACTATTGGCGGCATCTCACTTGATACAGGTATAAGAGCCGTATCAATAACTGTTTTTTTAATTATTTCATCCGGTTCATTGGGCTTACAAGATGCCAAGAACAAAGCAGAAAAAACTAAATTATAAAATATTACTTTTTTC
>JBJXDS010000133.1:0-2594 GCA_046154525.1 Bacteroidia bacterium | reverse complement strand
TAAATGCTCCTACACCTATTATTATTTCATCTTCCTTTACTCTTGCTAAACGCCACGGAATACCGCCAATTTTAGCCAATAAAGCCACATAAATATTAGGTATGAAGTAGTAGAAATCCTCTTTGTTTAAATGCTCTTTGTATAGCACCTGTGAGGATATTCCTTTGTTCAATAACAGTTCTTTGATTTTGTAATAAGCAAAGTGCTGTGGGTGGTCTTTTTCGGTTTTTGATATTGGGCTAATGTATATGGCCACAAATCTTGAACTGGTATCGTTAAACTCCTTTAATTGTTCGGCTACTTCTTCAAAAATAGTTTCCTTGTTTTCAAATACAATTCTTTTAGTCTTATCTATGCTTAGGGTTTGATTGATGTAATTTTGAAGGTTTGCCAAATGCTTTTCAACCTTATTTACAGGCTTATGCCAACCGTTTATAAAGTAATCATACAAAGTGTCTTTTATGTATTCGCCATCGTCTTTATGATAAATGAAAAACAGTTTAACGTGGTCTTCGGTAAATGCTTTTAATGGTTTGTGTTTCCAAATACCATATCCTGGGTTTACTTCTGTTTTACCCCCTTTAAACTCCAGTAAGTTTGAGTTGGGATGCGTTTCAAATACTTTGTTGTTGGGTACTTTGTAGAAACCATCTTTATTGAGTTTAAACATTGCCTTAAAAGCATCTGTATTGAGATAGGTATTATAGAAGTTCTCTAAATGCTTTAAGTAGATTGGGAAACGGTTTTCTTTTTTCAGTTCCTCTTTCTCAATGATAAATTCTTTCTTTAGTGTATTACTTAAAATTGGATATAGTGTTTCTTGGTTTTGCCTTAAATCTTCTGGCATCTTCTCATACTTGTACACTGTGCCGTTACAATTGACAAGGTTGTATTTGGTGGTATCAAAATCTGCTATTTCGGAAATGCTTTTGTGCAATATTTTTGAAGTGCCATTGTATGCTATTACAAATTCATAACCGTTTGCAGTAACTTGGTTGAATTGTACTTTGATTGTGAAATTATTGTAAAGCTGATATACTTTGTTTTTGTGCAATGGGTCTTTAAACCAAACTTCAATATCATCTACATAATTCGGGAACACAATTGCACCTTCAATGCTCTTGAAATAATTAAATACCAAATGGCGGAAATAATGGAGTGAAAAGTTTATAGCATCAGCAAACTTTAATTCTTTGGTAATTGCTCCTTCTCTTGGTGCTTGGAAATCAGTATAGTAATTCTTAAACTTTGCTTCTCTGCCTTCGGGGAAGGTTTCCATAATTTTACCCCAGTAGATGGGTGCAAAGCCTCTTTGCTTCTCACCATAGAATGAGAAAGTACCTTTACTTACAATTGGTGTAAACGGAATGATATTTAATTGAATTTGCTGCATTGACTACATTTTTTCTTTCTTTATTTTATTAAAAATCTACCTCCAATAATTGACCATTTTCTTTGAGCCATTTTTTAGCTTTTAAATAATTAGGTACTTGTATTGAAAGTATATTCCAAAAACGTGGTGTATGATTGTTTTCCATCAAATGCACTAATTCGTGTGCTACCAAATACTCCAAAACATACATCGGTGCTTTGATAATACGCCAATTGAAAATGATATTATTTGCTGGTGTGCAAGAACCCCAACGGTATTTCATTTCGGAGGTTTTAAACTCATTGTATATTACACCTAAGTTCTTTGCAAAATTGGTAGCTAATGGTTCAATTAACTTTAATGCTTGATGTAAGTACCATTGTTTGAATAAAGCATTTGCGTTAGGTTGATTGGCTTTTGAAATTCTAAATCTTTGTTCAAACTCAACACCTTCAATTGCTTCATCAACCACCAATAGCTGATAGTTTTTGCCTAAGTACAATAAAGTTTCACCTGAAATAAATTCTTTGGTTTGTGTATCAACTGGGTACTTCTGTGTATGATTAATTTTTTCTTTAAGCCACTGTTTTTTGGATTGCAATACTTCTTCAATTTTTTGAGCAGAAGTATTCTCTGGGGCACGGACAATAATTTTCCTATCACGTTCAACAGTGATGTTAAGCGTTTTGCGTTTACTATATTTTATTTCATATTCAAACTGCATTAGTCCGTAACGATTTTAAAATGATTAGTTTTTGCTAACTCCATTATTCTTGAAATCAACTCGTTTCTTTTAATTACTATGTTGGGTAATTTGTTGAAGTCGGGTGATAATAACATCTTCTGCAACTCTGCTTTTAGTTTTAGCTGTGCCGGTGTGCTATCCCAAAAGCCTGTCAATTTTATTTCGGTAGAAACTAAATTGAAAATATGCTGGGTTAGATTTACGTTTTGTGCAATTTCTTCATCGGTTAATTTTCTATTGTCAAATAGGTATTCCTTAAATGAATTGAAGAAAGGCATATGCTTTTTGCGGTCTAAACCGTAGGTTTCTTCCTTTTCCCTGTTCTTAATTTTCTCCCTTAGTTTTTCTAACTCTTCATAAATGGCTTTCCAGTTGCCTTTGAAGTTTTCTAAAATCTCCTCTAAGGTTTTGGCAAATGAGGCAAACAATGCAGGGTCTTCATCCAAATTAATATCAATGTAATGGCGAATGGCGTGT
>JBJXDS010000132.1:0-3041 GCA_046154525.1 Bacteroidia bacterium | reverse complement strand
CGAGTTACTATTTATTTTTTAACAAAATTATAATCCAATTTCAAAAATACAAACCTGCCCATTCCCAATTGCAAATTATTATTACCGCCGCTATGAACACCTCCAGCATTTCCATTAGCCTGCAGGGTCGTTACATTTAATAAATTTTTCACCCCAAATCCTGCCACTATTTGTTCGTTAAAAAATGGTTTTGAAAATGTAATATCAGCCCAAGTATAGCCGGGCGTTGTTGTTTTAATAATATCTCCAAAGTCATCTTTTACAAAGCTTATAGCCTTACTGTTTACCTTAACAAAGAGGGAGGCATTAAATCCTGATTTTTTGTGAATAAACGAGGTGTTATTAGTTATTTCATACGAATTAAAGGTGTTTGAAAAATCACTCCCTGCTGATGCAACCGTATTTGAAAACCCTAAATTACCAGCTATGGCTTTTATCTTGTATCCTAGGCTTAGGTTGGTGGTAATGGCTTTAAAATTATCTAAATTATCATAAGTATACGCAGCATCTTTTATATTAGCCAATACAATTCGGTGGGTTATAGTATTGTAAAAAACACCGGCTTCGGGCTGAAACCAGTTTTGTTTTTTAATAATTTTTTTAACCACCGAAAACTGAAAATTGTGAGATTGTTCGGGTTTTAAATCAGGATTTCCGGTAATGTTGTGATTCACATCTACAAAAAACAAATAGAGTTCTTTTAAATCGGGTGATCTAAATCCACGGGCGTAAGAACTGCGGAAAGTATAATTTTTTTTAGCTGCCCATTTTATATTAAGGCTAGGCAAGGGTATCGTTTTATAGGAGGAATTGTATGAATACCGAATACCTGGTTTTAGTTGTAAACTTTTTATTGGGGTAAGTTCCAGGCTCAAAAACGTAGCATAATCGCTTATGGTTATTTGATTGTCTTTTAATTTTCGGCCTTTGCCGGTTTCGCTATTTATGTCGTACCCAATTTGATAATTGAGTTTGGCATTAAGCAATGATTTAGTATAGGTTCCACGCAATACAATGGCTGTAAACTGGCTGGTATCTTGTTCGTTTTGCTCTGGTACCAAGTTTTTATCTAAGGTTACTCTGTTAAAAAGGTAACGATTTTTGGTTCGGTAAAAGGTATTATATGCGGCGATAATATTTAGATACCTGTTTTTTGGCAATTTTGAAGTTGCTGTGATGGCATTGTCCCATCGACGGGTTTGGTAATATTCGTCAAAAGCAGTTTCCAAATACGGCTGCCTTGGAACGCCTTTATTGGTTAGTCTCTCTTTAAAAAATTCGGTTTTTATGGTTAAATCAAATAAGCCAATTTTTCGGATGTATTGTGCTCTTCCAAAATATTGTAATTTGGGTTTCCATTCTTGAAATCGTAAATATTCTTTTCCGCTCCAACCGTCAAAATAATTTCGGCCAGCCGAAAAATGATACACACCATTACTTTTACGTAATCCCACATTCAGGGCAGTATTATACCGCCCTATACTTTCGTTATAGGTTACTGCATTAATGGTTACTTTATTCAGTTGTTTTTTTTTAGTAATAATATTAATGGCGCCGGCAAGGGCATTGGTGCCATAAGCAACAGATAGCGGGCCTTCTATAATTTCTATTCGTTCTATATCATTAAGATTTATCTGGCTTAGGTCTATATTTCCATTTTGCCTCCCTATTATTGGAACCCCGTCTATTAGTATTTTTACATTTTGGCCCGAAATCCCCATGAGGGTCATATTGCTACCAAGTATATTATCCTGAGCCAGTTTTACATTAAGTTGATTGGTTAATAAATCGTTTAAATTATTGGCAGCCATGTTCCTTATTTTTTTTTCATCTATCACAATCACTTTATTTATAGATTTTTCGGAACTGGTAGCGGCATATTGGTCAGTAACTATGGCTTCAGGCAAATATCTTAGATCAGGTTTCAGTTTAATAATATAATCTCCATCTGCCTCTAATGTGTCTTTTTTTATTTCAAATCCCAGATAAGTAAAAAGAATGGCAACCCGGCTACCTTGCGTGTAAATAGTAATTTGACCCTGTTCATCGGTTGATGAATGGAGGGTTTGACCTGTTTTTAATAATGTCCATTTTATGGGGGCAAACGAAACAGGATTTTTATCCTCTTCATTAATTACAGTTATTTTTACCTGGGCATTTAAAGTAAAACCAACTAAAACCATCGCCACAATCCATCCTATTCTAGTAATAAAAACAGATAATGAGGTTGATTTTAAAAAATTGTAAATCATTTAAGGAAGCAAAAATATACTAAAGCGATGTTTTAGTAAACTTTATAGTTTGAATCCCTTTATCGGTATTTAGGGTTATATAATAAATGCCTGAACTTAGACCTGAAATGTCGATAGAATTTTCTGTTCCTGTTAAAACGGTTTGACCCGCAATGGTTATGATTTTATAATTTGACAATGAATTATCGGCAGCTAATTGAATGATTAAATTACCAGATGCAGGATTTGGGTAAACCAAACTGGTAGTTAAAGTTGGGAAATGTACTGAACCAGTTAACGTTTTTTTTGTGAAATAATACATTCCTGCGGCTCCTCCCTTATAACCTGTAAATACTATTTTATGTATAACGTCTTTATTGTTTACAAAGTAAACCAAACTGTCGGTTATCATATATTTGTTTAGAGGCTGGTTGTATGTTTTCCAGTCATATCCAATCTCACTGTTTGTTTCCGTAAATGAGAATTGGCCATAATTGGTGGTTGTAACTGGTACTTTTTTTGCCTCTGCCGTTTTTGCTCCTTTGTTAGTCCAAATGCCACCGACAGCATATGGGGTTGGTATAAATTCCATATATTTTGTAAATACAATATCCCATTCAGTGGTTAGTGGCTCGCGGTCAAGGGCAGTTTCGGTGTCAAACGAATAATATCCAAAGTTTTTATTTTTAAAATCGGCTTTATCTACTTTTTTAATTTTTTCATTACTTCCGTCAATATCGGAGTACTTAAAGTTATAGGCCCCTGATGTAAGATTTAGAATGGTGATTTTTTTAAAATTACCATTAGCTA
>JBJXDS010000131.1:0-8074 GCA_046154525.1 Bacteroidia bacterium | reverse complement strand
AAACTATTTAGCTTTTAAATTCCACAGAATATTTTCTTAAATATCTATCATCCGCAGGTTACATCCGTCAGGGTGCGTTTGGGATCCAACAAAAGAGCGAACTGCAAAATTTTCAAGCAGAATCTTCGTCTTTAATCCCATCCATAAAAGCAAAACCAATCTTCATCCTAAAACCGAACCACCCTAAAAATTTTGAAGTTGGTTTTGTTGGTGCCTTTTTTTGTTTCTTTTTTGGGTAAGCAAAAAAGAAAGTTAATAAAAAAGTAAAGCTGCATTTCACTCTTACTAAAGCTTAGAATATAAGATTCAAAGAAAAGACGCCTTTTAAATTTAATTCTTAAATTTGTGAAATGGAAGAAGTGAAAGAACCTATAACTGATTATTTTAAATTGGACTTGAATGGCACTTACACCTATTCCGATTATATGCTTTGGCATTTCAAGGAAAGGGTAGAATTAATAAGAGGTAAAATTTTTAAAATGAGTCCTGCACCAAATACAAATCATCAGCGGCTTTCTTTTAATCTCACTACATTATTTGATTCCAAATTTAAAGGGCATAAGTGTCAAATATTTTTTGCACCTTTTGATGTAAGACTTCCGGTAAAATCAATTTTGAAAAACACAACTGTGGTGCAACCTGATTTATGCATAATTTGTGATGAATCAAAATTAGATGAACAAGGCTGTAACGGGGCTCCCGATTTGGTAGTGGAAATTTTATCACCTGGCAATGCCAGGCATGAAATGCGGACAAAATTTGATTTGTATGAGGAAAGTGGTGTAAAAGAATACTGGATAGTAGAACCAGCCAACCAAACTGTTTTGATTTATACATTGCAAGGCGATAAGTATATTGGCCTTCAGCCTTATACTTCTGAAGATATTATTGAAAGCCCTTTATTTCCTGAAATAAAAATTAATGCTGAGGATTTGTTTTATAATTTGAAATAATACGTCTCCAATTCATACGACAGTATTGCTGTTTCCCTGTAAATAACTTGTGGGTATCTCCCTAAATATAAACGTTTAAAGTCTCTCTGTTTATGCCTATTTTCACGTTTTAATTCAAAATTAAATGGACGAGGTATTAGAACCTGAAAATGAAAAGATTATCCCAATAAATATTGAGGATGAAATGAAAACCGCATACATTGATTATTCAATGTCGGTTATAGTAAGCCGTGCTTTGCCTGATGTACGTGACGGATTGAAACCTGTTCACCGCCGTGTTTTGTACGGGATGAGTGAATTGGGATTGGCCAGCAATCGTTCCTATAAAAAATCAGCGAGAATAGTAGGGGAGGTTTTGGGTAAATTTCACCCGCATGGCGACCAGTCGGTTTACGATGCCATGGTGCGTTTGGCCCAGGAGTGGAGTGTAAGATATATGATGGTGGACGGACAGGGAAACTATGGTTCCATAGATGGAGATCCACCGGCAGCTATGCGTTATACCGAAGCCCGGATGCGAAAAATGGCCGAGGAAATGTTGGCCGATATTGAAAAAGATACCGTTGATTTTCGTCCCAACTTTGATGATTCGTTAACCGAACCAACCGTTTTACCGGCTAAAGTACCTAATTTATTAATAAACGGAGCTTCAGGAATCGCTGTAGGTATGGCTACTAATATGGCTCCGCATAATATTTCGGAAGTAATTGATGGCACTATGGCTTACATAGACAACCGTGATATTACCATTGAAGAATTAATGCAGCATATCAAAGGTCCTGATTTCCCAACGGGTGGAATTATTTACGGATATGAAGGAGTGAGGGAAGCATTGATGACAGGCCGTGGCCGTGTGGTAATGCGTGGTAAAGCCGAGTTTGAAACCTTATCTTCAGGCCGTGAACAAATAATTATTACCGAAGTACCTTATCAAATTTCACCATCGCAAATTGTTATAAAAGCGGTAGATTTAATTAATGAAAAGGTAATAGATGGTATTGCCGAAGTAAGAGATGAATCGGGAAGAGACGGATTACGGATTGTTTTTGATATAAAAAGGGATGGTATTCCAAATATAATTTTAAACCAGCTTTATAAATATACCCCTTTACAAACCTCATTTTCAGTAAATAATATTGCCCTGGTTAAAGGGCGGCCTGAGATGTTAAACGTAAAGGATTTGATTCATCATTTTGTTGAACACAGACATGATGTAGTTATTCGCCGGGCGAAGTTTGAATTAGAAGATGCACAAAAAAGGGCCCATATTTTAGAAGGTTTATTAATAGCTTTAGATAATCTGGATGCTGTAATAAAACTTATCAGAGCTTCGGTTACAATAGAAGAAGCCAGAACAGGCTTAATGCAAAATTTTGCGTTGTCTGAAATACAAGCCAGAGCCATTTTGGATTTGCGTTTGCAAAAGCTAACAGGCCTGGAGCGTGATAAAATAAAAGAAGAGTTTGAAGAAATAATGAAGTTGATTAATTATTTGAACACTCTTTTATCGGATGAAACCATGCGAATGGAATTGATTAAAAAAGAACTTCAGGAAATGAAAGATAAATTTGGTGATAAACGCAGAACCGAAATTATCCATTCAGCCGAAGATTTTAATGTGGAAGACCTAATAGCCGACGAAGAAGTGGTAGTAACAATTTCACATATGGGTTATATAAAACGTACTGCATTAACGGAATATAAAGCCCAGGGAAGGGGAGGAGTAGGTAATAAAGGCGTTAGCCACAGAGGTGAAGATTTTGTAGAACACATGTTTGTGGCTACTAATCATAATCATTTGTTATTCTTTACCGATCATGGCCGCTGTTTTTGGATGAAGGTTTGGGAAGTACCGGAAGGAGCTAAAACGACCAAAGGAAGGGCAATTCAAAACCTGATTAGTATTCCTGCAGAAGACAAAATTAGGGCATGTATAAATGTAATAAGCCTTAAAGATGCTGACTATATCAATAATAATTTTATTGTTATGGTAACTAAAAAAGGCATTATTAAGAAAACAACATTGGAAGCTTATTCTCGTCCAAGGGCTAATGGAATAAACGCCATTACTATTCGAGAGGGAGATGAATTATTGGATGTGAAACTTACCAATGGAACATGCGAAGTAGTAATAGCCAAGCAATCGGGCAAAGCCATTCGTTTTCCCGAGGCAAAAGTTAGGCCTATGGGAAGAAATGCTTCGGGGGTTAAAGCCGTAACACTTGAAAATCCAAAGGACGAAGTAATAGGCATGGTATGTGTTGAAAAAGGAAATGCATCAACCATCTTAGTAGTATCACAAAGAGGTTATGGAAAACGTACTGACCTTGAAGATTATAGAATAACCGGCAGGGGAGGAAAAGGAGTAAAAACCCTAAGTATTACTGATAAAACTGGCGTATTGGTAGCCATATTGGATGTGAGTGATGAAAAAGATTTGATGATTATTAACAAGTCGGGATTAACTATTCGTATACCCGTGGCTGATTTACGAGTAATGGGCCGGGCCACACAAGGTGTAAGATTGATAAAAATGCGTGAGTCAGATGAAATAGCGTCTATAGCCAGTGTTGACCATGAAGAAGATGAACCCGTGGTTCACTTGGATGAAAACGGGGAACCGATTATTAGCCATACAGATGAAGAAGGAATTCCACATGCAAATGGAGCTTCTGAAATTATAGAACCAAATGAAGAAGGAGAAAAAGAAAAACCTGAATCAGATGATACCGTTGAATAAAGGAGAATAGAGTTTTACAAATTAGTTATTTAATAATTTTTTGTTGACCCGTATATTTGAAGTATGTTTGGCATCATTATTGATAACCAACTATAGACTCTAAAATTAATAATTTAAATAATGTGTAAAAAATTGAAACATGTGTTTTTGCTAATTTTATTAGCAGGGGCTTTCGAAAGCATGGCCCAGCTTAGCAAAGTGGAGACGGTAAGGATGATATTGGAGGATCCTGATCCCAATGCTGAAAAAGATCTGCGTGAATGTAAACGATTGATTGATGACGCTCTAAATCATCCCAAATCAGGCAATAGTCCTAAAATGTGGGTTTACCGTGCAGGGGTTTATTTTGAAATATCAAGGTTAAAATCTGACGATCCTTTGTATAGGGAAACGCCGGGTGCGGTAAAGATAGCATCCGAAGCATTAATTAAATGCTATGAAACGGATACTAAAAAAGATTGGACCAATGAATTCAATTTTTATTTAGTAAATGTGGCCAATGTATTGTTCAATACTGCTGTATCCATGTATCAAAATAAAAGTTATGATACGGCTATAGATTATTATCAAACCACTTTAAAATTTCTTCCACTCGACTCAAAAGGGGATTTAAAAACTATTAATATTAATGAAGATCTTGTTTATCAATACTGTTATTATGCTGCCTTGGCAAAGGGGGATAATAAATTGACCAAAGAGTATATAAATAAATTAATTGATAATAAGTTTAACGATCCTAGGATTTATTCAGCTTTAGCCAAAGTGTATTTAGATGAAAAAGATACGGCTAATGCAGTTAAAACATTAAATACAGGGAGGGAGCGTTTTGCAGCTGATCAGGATTTAATGAATATGGAATTGGATATTTATCTTAAACAGGGCAAAACGGATATTTTATTAAAAAAGTTAGAAGATGCAATTGCCTTAGATGACCAAAATAAAATTTATTATTTTGCTAGGGCCGCTACGTATGAAAAACTCAATAAAGCTGATTTGGCCGAGAAAGACTATTCAAAAGCTGTGGAAATAGACCCAGATTATTACGATGCAAATTTTAATCTAGGAGTACTTAATGTAAATAAGGCAAGGCCATTGATAGAGCAACTTCAAAAAACGTATAAAAAAGCAGATCAGGAAGTCTTAGACCAACAAATAAAAGATATTTACAAAAGGGCTCTGGTTTTTTTTGAAAGATGTTTGGAAATAGGGGTTCCTGGTAAAGATAATAGAAAAGAAGAATACGACTTGTTGGAGAATATGCAACGTTTGTACAAGAATACAGATAATGTAACAAAGGAAGCCGAAATGAAATCTAGAAAAGAAGCAGCTCTTAAATAAAAACAATACTTTTATGTTAAAAATCCTTCTATCTAATAGAGGGATTTTTTTTTATTCTAAATTTTATTGTAAAAAGAAAGGGAGAAATGGCATCATAACAACTCACTATAAATGATTTTATACTTAACATAATATAAATTATAGAAGTATTTGTTCGATGCATATGAAATATGCGTGTCACAATGTATTAACTATTAATACTAAAGAATAGACATTTGAAAAAGTAAATGAAGGAATACTTAAATTTTAATTACAGCAAGAACCATAATGTTTTTAATTTTATAAAATAAATATTCTTAAATAATGCACAGGGTGTTAAATTATAAAATGAGGAAAATATAATTTGTTTGTTACAATATATTAATTTTGATTTGACAAACTTTAATGCAATTAGAAGAAGCAAGAATTAATGCGATAAATATTCTGAAGGAATCACTCCCTCGGTATCTCACCTATCATAGTCTTGAGCATACTTTAGATGTGTATGAGGAAACCAAGAGGATTGCCAAATCCGAGAAACTGAATTCGAACGACGAACTCAATATATTGCTCACAGCAGCAATATATCATGATATTGGATTTGTTGCTTCCGAATTGAACCATGAACAACAAAGTTCAATTATTTGCATGAGTAATTTGCCGAAGTTTGGGTATACGGACTCAGAAATTGATAGGATTTGTGAGGTAATAATGGCAACAAAAATTCCTCAAACACCTAATTCTCATTTGGCGGAAATATTGTGTGATGCAGATTTAGATTATTTAGGTAGAAATGATTTTGATGAAATTTCTGAAGCACTGTTTGAGGAGTTTAGTTTTCGAAAAATAATTACCAACCGCCAAGTTTGGGATAATATTCAAGTTAATTTTTTCAATTCTCATCATTATTTCACTACTTCAAATTGTGAAATTAGAAATATTCAAAAAGCAATAAATTTGCAAAAAATAATAGAAAGAGTAAAAACCTATGGTTGATCAAGAAAAACATAACCTCGTAATTGTAACTTACGACTTTACCACCGAAGCTGATTGCGCTTTGAATCATGCCAGTTATTTGGCCAAAAATACCTTAGCTGAAATAGCTTTGGTGCATATTATTAATAACGAATCAAAATCAAAATTTAAATCAGGCTCTGCTACTGTTGAAAGTGTTATAGAGCAAAAACTTAACGTTATTGCTCAAAAAAATACCGCAGATACAGGAGTTAATACGTTTTCCATTATTCGTGAAGGGAGTATATTCCATACAATTGCTGATATAACCACAGAAACTAAAGCTAAATTGGTTGTGCTAGGAACTCATGGAGTTAGAGGAATGCAACATGTTTTAGGAGCATTTGCACTTAAAGTAGTAACCTCCTCTCCTGCCCCTGTGCTTATTGTGCAGCATAAAGGTGTTACCCCCACAGGTTATAACCCAATTGTGTTGCCAATAGATGAGAGTGTGGAAACAAAGCAAAAAACAAATCAGGCCATTTTATTTGCTAAAGAAAATAAAGTGGAGGTGCATTTATTTACTAAATATGAAAAAGATGAGTATTTGAGGATAAAAGTTACAGGGAATGCTAATTTCGTTAAAAATGAATTAATGGCCGAAGGAATTAAAGTAGTTGAAGCGCATGAAACTGAAGGTTCAAAAAGTTTTTCGAAAGAAGTGATTCGGTATGCATCAGCTGTAAACGCAGGACTTATAGTTATAACCACCAAAACTGAAAAAGAAATAGCCGACATTTTTGTGGCCGATGAGGATGTGAAAATTGTAAACAATGACCCACAAATAGGTGTGCTTTGTGTTAACGCTAAAAATTATAATATAATGGGAAGTGCCATTTCCTTTGGTGGTTTTTCTTAATGGATAAAACTGAACTCTATGAACAACTAGTGCCCCAGGTAAAGGCACTCATTCAAAACGAACCGGATCTTATTGCTAATCTTGCCAATATTAGTTCAGCCATACATTATCTTTTCAACCATCACTGGACTGGTTTTTATCTAGTTAAAGGTTCCGAATTGGTTTTGGCTCCGTTTCAAGGACCATTAGCCTGCACACGTATCGGTTTTGGTAAAGGAGTTTGCGGTGCCGCATGGAAAGAAAAATTAACCAAGGTAATTGATGATGTTAATCAATTTCCAGGTCACATTGCCTGCAGTCCTTATTCTAAATCTGAAATTGTTATTCCACTAGTGTATAATAAAGAAGTTTGGGGGGTATTAGATATTGATAGTACTGAATATGCCAAATTTGATAAAATAGATACTAAATATTTGATTGGTATCTGTGATCTAATTACCAAACCGTAAAGTATTTATAGACATGCGCTTAGTCTGTAATGTTGAAAAATTTCGCGAGAAATAGGCTAAATTAGCTTACATTTGCAGAAATTTAATTATTTTAATGGTAGTAAAATTTATAAATCGTTCTCAAGACAAATTCTTCTTTACACTTCGTAGTAGGGTTGAAAATTACTTTAAAGATAATAATATTTCTAAATACGGGGATTATCGGATATGGATTAAGGCGGCAGTTATGCTTGGAATTTATATTTCCTCCTATGTTTTAATACTCACTTCCGGTTTACCTCTTGGATGGCTTTGGTTATTCTCGGCTTTTATGGGGCTTACTATGGCTGGAACAGGACTTACCGTAATGCATGATGCATGTCATGGTACTTTTTCAAAAAATAATAAAATTAACGAATTTTTTGGCTACACACTTAATTTTTTAGGTGGCCATTCAATGAACTGGAAAATACAACATAACTTTCTTCATCATACATACACTAATATTGAGGGTATGGATGAAGACATTACTGCTAAGGGAGTTTTGCGTTTTTCACCACATTCGCCTAAAAACTGGTATCATAAATATCAACATTATTATGCTTGGTTTTTATACGGTTTTATGACCATGCTTTGGGTTACAACTAAAGATTTTAAACAAATATCAAGATATTCACAGCAAGATTTTTTAAAAAAATTTAATACTACCAAACGCAAAGAGTTTACCATAATTATCATAAGTAAACTGTTTTATTATTTTTAC
>JBJXDS010000130.1:0-2879 GCA_046154525.1 Bacteroidia bacterium | reverse complement strand
TGACCCCATCTATTTCAGGATTTTTAGCAAATTTTTGAGCAGCAAGGGGTAATTCAAAGGTGCCAGGCACATGGAGGCTAACTATATTTTGAGGTAAAACACCCGCCTGCTGCAATAAAGCAGCAGCACCTTTAAAAAGAGATGTGGTTATTTTTTCGTTCCATTCAGCACATACGATTCCTATTTTATAAGACGAGCCATCCGGCAAGAGGGATGAAAAAGCGGATAGATTTTTGTCAACCGAGGACATATTTTTTAAAATTGAAAAATTTCAAGTTTCAAATTTTTAAAGCTTAATAGAACGCAGAATTTGAGACCAGGTATTTTATTGCAGGTTCTTAATCAGGTGATTTACCCATTCTTGCCATATCGCGGGCAATGTATTTGTTGGCATATTGTGCTTGTTGTGATTCGCGGTAGTTGTCACGAACTAATTTGTAGGCTTTTACAGCTTCATCCCATTTTTTCAATTCGTCATAATGTCTGCCGGCTTTCATTAATAAAATCGGAGAAGTAAACAGATTTTTACGTTTGGTTCCAGCCTTCATATACATTCCAGCGGCTTTTTCTATTTCACCAAGTTCTGAGTAACAATCGGCTTGCAAACCGATGATCATAGCTGCCATAATTTCATCACCAAATTTAACATCTTCTAAATATTCAATGGCATTTTTAAAATCTTTTTTACTCATGTAGGCCCTGCCAGCATAAAATTTAGCCAAATTTCCTGCTGCTGTTCCTCCATATTCATCGGCCACATCCACAGCCGACATATATTTTCCATCGCCTTTCAAAACTTTATCCATCGAATCTTTTTCAAAATAGCGTTCGGCCATAAAAAGTTCACCAGCAGCTTTTACTTCCTGCTCGGGTTTGTAAATTTTTATATAATAAATAAACCCTGCAATAAGAACAATAAGTCCTATTAATCCAATGTTGGCGTTTTTACGGTTATTTTCGTACCACTCGGCAATTTGATTAATCTTAAATGATTTTTGCCAGTCAAATTTTTTATTTTCAGTTGTCATTTTTTTCTATTCTATTATAAAGGGATATTCTTCCTGATAAACGTTGGTATATAAAGCATCAATGCCAGGATATTCTGAATTTTCAGCAAACTCAACTGCTGCTAAAACTAATTGTTCTGTTTTTTCTTCTATTTTCTCTAATTCCTCAGTCGTGGCCCATTTTTTTGAAAGAATGGTTTTCCTTACTCTTTCAATCGGGTCCTGTAATTTAGAGGCTTCTAATTTTTCCTTTGTCCTGTATTTGGCAGGATCACTCATACTATGTCCGCGGTAACGATGCGTTTTTATTTCTAAAAACGTGGGTCCGTTTCCACTTCTGGCTCTTTCGGCTGCTTCGGCTATGGCTGTATGCACGGTTTCACATTGCATTCCATCTATCTGAAACGATGGCATTTCGTACCCTAAACCAACTTTATAAATATCATGCACATTGGTGGTTCTTTCCACCGAGGTTCCCATAGCAAACTCATTGTTTTCACAAACAAAAATTACCGGGAGTTTCCACAACATAGCCATATTAAAGGTTTCATGCAATGCACCTTGTCTCACAGCACCATCGCCAAAATAACATACGCACAAATTTTTAGTTCCCAAATATTGCTCAGCTAACGCAATACCGGCACCCAAAGGAATTTGACCTCCAACAATACCATGTCCGCCAAAAAAATTATGTTCTTTGCTAAACATGTGCATGCTTCCGCCTTTTCCGCCGCTGCATCCGGTAACTTTACCAAAAAGTTCGGCCATCACTTCGTTTGCAGTAATACCGCAAGCCAATGCATGTGCATGGTCGCGGTAGGCTGTAATAATAGAATCGTCTTTAGTAATAGCGCTCATGGTGCCAGCCACCACGGCCTCCTGACCTATATACAAATGGCAAAAACCACGAATCTTTTGCTGTCCGTAGAGTTGTGCACACTTCTCTTCGAACTTCCGCATCAGCGTCATTTCTTCAAACCATTTAAAGTAGGTTTCTTTACTAAAGGTTACTTTTGCCATCTATTGTTTTAAGCAAGCCGCAAAAATATACATTTAACTAAAATTTGTCCATTGTTTTTAAAAAACATTTCAGTAAGCCAATATAAAAGCCATGCATCGGCTGCAATGCAGTTACACCAAGGGGTAAACTGTATTGTAGGTAAAAACGGGGTGGGCAAAACCAACCTTTTGGATGCCGTTTACTGTTTGCTCAATGGTAAAAGCTACTTTCAAATGACGGATGCTTTTTGCATAATGCAGGGTGAAACCTATTATTTATTGAAAGGAAATTTGCAGGAAAGGGATGAAACCGAAACCCAATTGATGGTTTCATTTCAAACCGGAAAACGCAAAGCCATCCGGCTAAATGATGAACCGGTAAATAAATTGGCTGAGTTTTTTGGAAAATACCCCTGTGTAGTGATAGCCCCAGATGATGTGGAAATAATAAACGGGGAAAGTGACCAACGACGACGCTTTTTCGATTACATGCTTTCGGTGGTGGATGCTCAGTATTTAAAGCACTTGTCGGCTTATAACAAAGTATTGGAAACCCGGAACAAGCAATTAAAGGTGTTTTTGGAGAATGATAATTTCGATCCTTTGCTATTGGAATATTATGATACCAAACTGGAACAGCATGGTTCTTATATTTTTAAAGTAAGGCAGGAATCAACCGCAATTTTTGAGGATTATTTTAATAAAGTTTATGCTGAAATAGCGGCAGGAGTGGAGGTTCCGGTTTTTAAATTTATAAGCAAATTGCATGATTCTGATTTTAAAACCGGATTTGCCCAAACACTTAGTAAAGACAGGATTTTAGGACGAACCAGTTTTGGTACACACCGCGACGATTGGTCGTTTGAACTAAAC
>JBJXDS010000129.1:0-14612 GCA_046154525.1 Bacteroidia bacterium | reverse complement strand
TTTATCATCGTATTCTTTCAAAACAATAATGATGTCATCCTGCAACCGCAATACGTCTTTATAATCTTGTGAATCATAAATCCCCCGGATGTGTTTTTCTTTATCTACCAATATTAATTTTTCACTATGAATAAATTTAGCCGGTTTATCTCCTTCTACTGTAATAGCCTTATAGCCTTCAGCAGCAATTTCATAAATTTCTTTTTTTCTGCCTGTTACAAAATACCATTTAGTATTATCTACTTTTAATTTTTTGGCATATTCGGCTAATACCTCCACTGAATCATGTTCAGGATGAACCGTGTGCGAGATGAATTTTATTTTTGGGTCTTTTTTGAATTTTTCATACACCAAATGCAGGTTACGGTTCATCTTGGGGCAAACATCCGGACAGGTGGCAAAAAAGAAATTGGCCACGTATATTTTATTTTCAAAATTCTTTTGGGTAATGGTATCCCCAGATTGACTAATAAATGAAAAATTGGGAACAACATACGGCGTGGTATCGCCAGTCATTTCTACAGTACCCATCACAGGTAATTTTTTATAACTCGTTTTACTATATTTCCAAAGTAAGCCCCAAGCTAATGGGCCAATAAGAATAGTGCCAATTATCAGTACTTTTAAATACTGCTTCATTTAGGCCGACAACCAGAAATTGCCCTCATAAAGAAGACCAGCTACCAATCCTAACACTAATAGAAAAGGAACAATGATGCATGCGGCAAGGTCAATTTTTTCATGCTTCATGTGCATAAAGGAAGCAACTATATAATAGGCTTTAACAACACCTAAAACTATAAAGGTAAAGTTTCTAAAACCTCCCCAGGGTGGCATACTAAAATAAAGTACAATATCCACCACTGTCAATATGGAAAGTATTACAAGGGTTCTCCATATTTCTTTGGTCCCGTTGCTTTCCACATGCGGTATGTAGGTTTCAGGGATGTATTCGTTTTTATTATCGCTTTGCATTTTTTTGAATTGCTAAATTGTTAAACTTTTAATTGCTTTTAAATATTCTAATTAAATAAGATAGAAGAAGGTAAATACAAATACCCAAACCAAATCTACAAAGTGCCAGTATAATCCAACCTTTTCTACCATTTCATAATGGCCACGGCGTTCATACATACCTTTTCTTGAATTATGAAAAATGATATAGTTGAAAACAACCCCGCTAAATACGTGAAATCCATGAAACCCTGTAACTATGAAAAAGAGCGCAGCAAAATGTGCCGGCCCAAATGGGTTATGATATAATGTAGCACCTTCGGTTATAAATTGAGTCCATTCCCACGCCTGGCAACCTAAAAATGCCAAACCACCCAAAATGGTATAAAACATATAAATTACTACCTTCTTTTTGTCCATCCGGTGCCCTGCCTCTACGGCCAACACCATGGTGACCGAACTGAAAATCAGAATGAAGGTCATTAAACTAACAAACATTAAAGGTAAGTGAATACCATGTAAAAATGGAAAGTGATTAAAAACCAGTTCGGGAGCCGGCCAATGTTTTTCATCAAAAGCACCAATAGTTTGCATTTCTTCTACAAAATTGTGTTCAAGATGCGTTAATGGAGCTATCGCATGTTCGACAGATAAAGGAGTAGGAGCCGGGTAGCTAAACCTAACGGCACCATAACCTATTAATAGCGATGAAAATGTAAAGGCATCCGACAGGAGGAAAATCCACATCATTAACTTGCCGTAACTTACATTGTAAGGGGAACGGCCACCCGCCCATGTTTTAGTTGTTGAAACTGTAGCTGAATCTGTTGACATATTTTTCAGTGCGCAAAGTAAAAAAATAAATATAAATAAACCCAAAGGATTCCAACAAAGTGCCAATAAGTATTACACATATTTATTGACAACAGGTTTTTCCTGTGGATATTTAACCTAAAAGCCCTGATTACCTGAATAAAAAGGAAAATAATTCCACCCAAAATATGGGCGAGGTGCAAGCCCGAAAGAAAATAAATAAATGTGGCTGAAACCCTGTCCCCATTTACAGGATCGGCTAAATAAAGATCCATGGCCACCATTGCTTTCCAGCCCATAAATTGTAAATATAAAAATCCAACACCTAAAATAAATGTCAGAATTAGGCCAATCTTCATTTGCAAAAGGTCATCATTTTTAGCGGAACGGTAAGCCCAAACCATAGTGCAACTGCTTACCACAATTGTTATAGTACTATATAAAAACTGAACCGGAAGATCAAATTTATACCAATTACCTTCGCCCATCCTTACTATGTAAGCACTGGTGAGCCCGGCAAATAGCATAACAACGGCAATGCACAAAAGCCACAAGGCAAATATTTTGGGATTTACCCTCTTGGGGTCGAATTCGTAATCGGTTTCTTCTATCGCCGCCATCATAATTTGTCAATAAATAAAGCCAATAATACTACAGGGTTGTAGATAATGGAATAAAACATCAGCCGTTTGGCATCCTTTACTTCGCAGGTTTTATAAAGTTTAATAGCTTGCAACGAAAGTAAAATACCACAGGCTACCGCAATAATTAATGAAACCATTCCTGACATTCCAATAATATATGGAATACCCGAAATTGGAATTAGTGCCAAGGTATAAACTACTGTTAAAAAAGCAGATTTCTTATTTCTGCCCTCTTTAGATGGTAACAAATAATAGCCTGCCCTTTTATAATCATCGTCCAATATCCAGGCAATGGCCCAAAAGTGGGGAAACTGCCATATAAATTGCAAAGCAAATAAAGTTATCCCGCCCATATCAATGGTTCCCCGTGCTGCTACCCAGCCCAATAGGGGAGGAATGGCTCCGGGAAATGCCCCAACAAAAACCGCAAAGGATGAATAGCGTTTTAACGGTGTATAAATAAAAGCGTATGAAACCAATGAGGCAAAGCCCAATATGGCGCTTAATTGATTGAGATAGTTTCCTAAAATGGCGATACCCGCAATTCCGGTTAATGTGCAAAAAACGGCAGCTTCGGCAACCGACATTCGATTGGTGGCCAAAGGACGATCATTTGTTCGAAGCATTTTGCTGTCAAAATCTTTTTCAATAATCTGGTTGATACCATTGGCTGAACCAACTACCAAAAAACCACCCACAGTTAAAACCAAAACAGCTTGCCAATCTATTCCATTTTGAAAAGCTATTAGGTAACCCAAAACGGCAGACAGTACCACAGTGAAGGTCAATCGCATTTTAAGCAATTGTTTATAATCAACCAATTTGGCTTTTAAATTAAATGGTTTTTCTACTGTGAGGGTTTTAATCATTAACGCGCGGTTAGAGGTCTTTTTAGGTTCCTGAAACGTGCCGCGAATTTAACAAATCTAAGGCGGCTTTCAAGCAAGAATTTATTTAGAATGAATAAAGATAAGATAGATTAAACAAATGATAAATAATAAAAATCCATCCATGATTTCTACGATCTGATTCTTTTCTGCACGAATCGAAATTATAGGTCATTGATTTACGAATTAAAGAAAATTGAATTTTGATATTAGAAAAATATACAGAAGAAGTTTTAGTTGGTAATATTCTTATTAGTGAAGACACGAATCAGGGCGGTGTGATGTTTTTTTAGTTTTTATCTAGTGGTTGATCAATAATCAAAGGAAAAGTAAAATAAAAATATTCTATAAAATAGGTTTCAATCTATTCCTCATCATCCATAATTGCAAACCCACCACCCCGGCACTTGCCGAAATATGTATAACATTAACCAGAGCAGGAATATCATAAAACACATTGGTAAACCCACTGGCTATTTGAAGAGTAAAAAGAAAAATAATAAGGGTTTGAAATTTTAAAAGGATTTTGTCGGCTCCTGATTTTTTAAGAGAATAAAAAAAATAGAGATTGATGCCGAAAAGAATTATGCCCAATAAGCGATGGATGGAGAACACGAGCCCGGGTATCCAAACAGTTCGGGCATTCAGTTCAAAATTATCATTCTGTTTTAAGGTATCTATAATTTCGCGGGTGGTAGTACCCAAAAATATTTCAGTTATTAAAAGTAGGAGTGAAGCAAATAAAAGGTGGGTTTGAAGGCTTGAAAAATTTAAATTTTGATTTTTTGGTAAAGCAAAAATAAAACCACCCATAGCCAGATATGCCGCGGCATAATGAACTGTAACAATTCCGGGAACAAGATTGGTTTGTACCACAACACTGCCAAGCCAGCCATTAAATATTACCCAAAAAGTGCCAAACAAAACCCAACGGAATTGTTTTGATTTTTCTTTTCGTATGGCAAATCCTGAAATGATAGATAATAAAGCAAAAATTCCGGTCAATGCCCCGAACAAACGGTTTATCCATTCTATGTAAGCTGTTTTACGATTGTAGGGATGAGCTATTTTTAACTGTGGATCGTTCTTTACTTTTTCGGCTAATTTGTGAAACCCTAAATTATTTAATAATTGGGTAAAGCGTTCGGCTTTTTTAAGACGTTTTTCTAAAAATTGTTCTTTATAATTTTCAGGAAGTTGGGATTCATCGGTAGGAGGGACTGCTTTGCCAAAGCACCTTGGCCAGTCAGGGCATCCCATTCCAGAACCCGTGCTGCGAACAAGACCTCCAAGAATGAACAATAAAAAAACCGAAACTGCACTTAGAAAACAAACTTTGTTAAAAAATTTTTCTCTAAACACCGTTTCGGTTAATTGAATATTTTATTTTTTGCTATGGCTAATAGCCAATATCAATACTACGTTTAAGCATTTTTCAATCCCAGCCATTTCAAAAGCAGAGCCGAGAAGTGAACTACTTCTGTGGGGTCTTTCTTTTCAGGCGACGAAGGTGCAGTATGGCTATGAGCTAATGCTTCCTCATTGCCGTCATCGGGCACAGTTTGAGGAATGAAATCATCATCATAACCAGGTTTGCTGTAATCATATGGCCAGCGGTGAACTGTAGGAATAGCTCCGGGCCAGTTGCCGTGCAATCTGACATCTATTGGGGCTGTCCACTCCAATGTATTTGATTTCCATGGATTTTGAACTGATTTTTTACCATAAAAAATACTGCTGAAAAAATTATAAAGGAATAAAAGTTGCGCCAAGGCGCCTAAAATGGCTGCCATGGTTATTATTACGTTTACATCATCCCATACACCAAATTCAGGTAATACAGAGAATTCATAGTAACGACGTGGTACACCTGCCAATCCAATAAAGTGCATTGGGAAAAATACCATGTATGCAGCAATTAAAGTCAACCAAAAATGCATGTAGCCAAGGGTTTTATTCATCATTCGGCCCCATAGACGTGGAAACCATTGGTAAATACCTGCCATCATGCCAAATATTGCCGCACAACCCATCACCAAATGGAAGTGGGCAACCACAAAATACGTATCGTGCAATTGGATATCAATAGCAGCATTTCCAAGGAAAATACCTGTTAAACCACCGCTAATGAAGAAAGAAACCAAACCTATGGCAAACAACATGGCTGGGGTAAACTGAATATTTCCCCGCCAAAGTGTAGCCAAATAATTAAATGTCTTGACCGCCGACGGCACCGCGATAATTAGTGTAAATATCATAAACACCAAACCCAGCAATGGGTTCATACCGGTAATAAACATGTGATGACCCCAAACTATAAATGATAAAAAGGCAATACCAATGATTGAAATTACCATGGCGGTGTAACCAAATATCGGCTTACGGGCATTTACGGCTATAATTTCAGAAGTAAGACCAAGGGCAGGTAAAATAATGATATAAACCTCGGGATGACCCAAGAACCAGAATAAATGCTGGAACAAAATTGGGCTACCACCACTATTGGCCAAAGCACCTTCGCCATTTAAAAATATATCACTTAAATAAAAACTGGTTCCAAAACTCCGGTCGAAAACCAAAAGTAATGAACCGCCTAATAATACAGGGAAAGATAATAAACCAAGAACAGCTGTGAAAAAGAACGCCCAGATTGTAAGTGGCATTCTGTTCATCGACATACCTTTGGTACGCATATTTAAAACAGTAGTGATATAATTAATACCGCCTAAAAGGGCTGAGCCAATAAATAATATCATGGAAACTAACCAAAGGGTCATCCCTAATCCTGATCCAGGCATGGATTTAGGTAATGCACTTAATGGAGGATAAACTGTCCAACCAGCTGCTGCCGGTCCTGATTCAATAAAAACACTGTATGTTAATACACAGGATGAAGCGAAGAAAAACCAATAGGATAGCATGTTCAAAAATGGTGAAGCCATATCCCTGGCACCACATTGCAATGGAATTAATAAATTACTAAATGTACCACTTAATCCAGCGGTCAATACAAAGAACACCATGATTGTTCCGTGGATGGTAACCAAACCCATATAAAATGAAGAGTCCAATTTTCCTCCAGGAGCCCATTTGCTGCCCAACAAGGTTTCTAAAATAGGAAAGCTGCTATCGGGCCAAGCCAATTGCAACCTGAATAATATGGACATAAGCATTCCGAAACAACCCATAATAATACCGGTTATAAGGAACTGCTTCGAGATCATTTTGTGATCCTGAGAGAAAACATATTTGGTTATGAAACTCTCTTTGTGATGGTGGCCATGATCATCATGTCCGTGTGCATTTTCAGTATGTGTAGCTGTTGCGTTCATGCTTAAATTTTAATTATTTATAGCTTATCCTTTTATAGTTGAATCCTTTTTAACTTCTTCTTTTGCCGGTGCTTCAGGTTTTGAGGTAAATGCCGCTGCCTGGCTGTTTATCCATTTTTGATAATCAGCTTCGGTATCTACTACAATTTTTAATTTCATACTAAAATGTCCAGCCCCACAATTTTTGGCGCAAAGTATCCAGTAGTCAAAATCGGGTCTATTTAGTTTAGCCTGCTTTTCTTTAGTAGTTTCAATGGCCTTAAAAACTATCTCGGTTCCAAGTCCTGGTACCACATTTATTTGGGAACGGAACATAGGGATATACGCAGAGTGAAGGACATCCCTTGCCCTTAATTTAAAGGTTACTGTTTTGTTAACCGGAACATGTATTTCATTATTAACTATTATATCATCCAATCCCGTGTTATCATAAAATTCTTTGGCATTTGCTTCTTCCAATGACACTTTAATTCGGCCAATTTGGATGGTACGGTTCCTGATTTTAATATCTAAGTCGGATGCAGCAGTACCACTTTCTATTTCTTCAATATTGGCCAGATGGGTTTTACGTTCATCGCCGGCCAATCCACCTAAAGTTGTTTTTAATAAGGCTAATTTTTTAGGTAGTTCCTTTTTTAATTTTTCAAGGTCCTTAATATCTTGTTCTAACAATGGGATTAAATTTTCGGCCCTATCTTTTAGGGCTACACCTAATGGGTTATTATCAGAAATAAGGTTCCAGTTCGATTTTCCTAATTTGCCATCTTCACCCGGGTAACGGCCTGTCCAGCCAAACTGGTAGGCAAATATTTCAATATTAAATTTACCACGTTCAGGATTGTTTGTAATTCCTCTCCATGTTTTTAAACCTCCAATAACCAAAACGGTTAAAACAATGGCAGGTATGATAGTCCAAATTGCCTCTACCTTGTTGTTATGAGAATAGTGAAATGCTTTTCTACCTTCACGACCTCTGTATTTAAATGCAAAATAAAATAATAAAAACTCAGTAATTACAAACACTATCCCGGTAAAAAATAGGGTTATGTTGAACATTTGGTCTATTTTTCTACCGTGCTCTGTAGATGCCTCCGGCAATACCATTCTACCATGTATGCTAAATTCCCAAAAACAGGCAACAAAAGCCATTGCCATAAATACAAGGCATACAATACCATTTACATTATTCCATTGGATTATATCTTTTCCTCTAATAATAGATACCTGATCAAGGATTTTTATAATCATAAAGAGGATAACGGCTACCAATACAAATAATAATATTAAAGACCAATTCACCCGGCTTACTATTTTTTCATCTACAACAACCGGAGTATTTCCTGCTTTAGGGTCCACAGCAATTGGCGCTCCTCCTCCTGCACTTGCATCCTCTATATACATTATTAAAGAGGCCATTTCATCTTCTTTTAAATCGGCAAAATTGGACATAACCGCCTTGTTATTTTTTTCCCAAACCTCTATGGCGTCTTTATCACCGCTTTTTCTTAAAGCCTCGTTGTTGCCAATCCATTTAACCAACCACTCGAATTTGCGGCGTTTATGAACATCCTTTAAGGCCGGTCCTACCATTTTTCTATCGATGGCGTGGCAACTCTGGCATTTTCCTTCAAATATGGTTTTGCCTGCTGCAATAGTAGCATCGTCAACAGCTTTACCTGAAATACTTTCCTTAATAGCAGCAGCATTCACAGTGCTGAAAAGCAAAAATGCCGATGTGATGAAGAGTAATTTTTTTAGTTTTCCGGATACTATTTTATTCATCCTTTATGGGGTTTTGAGTATTATAAATGCTAATTATGATTAGGGCGCAAAATTATTTCTTTTGACCATTTATTAAGGGGTCGTTCATAAATTATTTTTATGCAAATTTTATTTAGAATGGTTTTAAATAAATTTGAGCTAAAAACTACAGTGTCCTATATAAATCCATGTATTTGGTTAATGATACTTTGGGGTTAAAACGTTCTAATTCTTTGGCAATATTTTGTTGTAGATGTTGGTAAGTATTTTTGTTGGTCAATTTTAAGATTTGTTCAGCAATACTTTCAGTTTTTTCGGGTTGACAAAGTAAACTTGATTTTCCTGCTATTTCTTCCAATGAACTACCTATAGACGTGACCACTGGTTTGCCGCATCGGTAACTTTCAATTATAGGTATCCCAAACCCTTCATAAAGCGATGGATAAATGGAGGCATAACTAGCATGATAAAAATTAAATAAGTCCTCATCGTTAACTGTAGGGAAATGTTTAATCCTTTTGTTAAGATTATTTTTATCAATCACCAATTTTATTGCTTCTATGTCTTTTCCCGCTTTGCCTACCAGCACCAAATCATGTTCAATTTCATTAGCCACACTTGCAAAAGCCTCTACCAATCTCAATTGGTTTTTCCTTCTGCCAATGGCTCCTACATTTAAAAAGAAGGGATTTGCTAACCCATATTTTTGTTTTACATCCCGCACTTTACCATCATCCGCCGGATGATGGAACCGTTCTGACGAATCCAAATAAATAACTTCAACTTTTTCAGGATCAATTTTATAAAATTCAACGATACTTTCTTTCGTATGTTGACTGATGGCCACAATTTTATCGGCCCGTTCACAGGCACTTTTAAATTTTCGGTCGTAAATAGCCCTGTCGATGGGGTTATAATATTCGGGGTAAATTTTAAAAATTAAATCATGAATTGTAACCACAGTTTTAATTCCCGTTTTTTCAATTCCCAAAGGAAGTTCGTTGCTCAGCCCATGATATACCTGAATTTTATCTTTTAATAAATCTTTTTTAATACCCTTGGTCCGCCAAAAGGTTTTAAATAAATTGTTAGGCAAATGGGTATGGATATTTTCTCCTTTAAAATCGTTTTGAACCTCCGAAATATTGGTGGTATAAAGATGATATTGATTTTCAGGAAATTCTTTTATCAATCCATTCACCAACCAACGGCTGTAGTTTCCCAGTCCTGATTTATTTAGAAAGAGCCGTTTGGCATCAAAGCCGATTTTTAGGGTGCTGGGTCCTTTGTTCAATGTGTTATGTTTTTTAAAACGGTTAAAACCGTTCAAGAACTTTTTGTACTCATAGCCCACGGTTTAAAACGTGGGCTATGGTTCAGATATAATTTTTACACCGCCACATTATGTTCGCGCAACGCATCATTAAGCGAAGTTTTTAAATCGGTGCTGGCTTTCCGTTTACCAATAATTAGAGCACAAGGTACTCCGTATTCACCTGCAGCAAATTGCTTCATTTGTGTTCCGGGAATTACAACACTGCGTTCGGGCACATATCCCTTGGTTTCAATAGGGGTGCTGCCGGTTACATCTATTATTTTTGTACTTAGGGTTAAGGTAACCCCTGCACCTAAAACAGCTTCCTTCCCAACTCTTACACCTTCTACCACTATGCACCGTGAGCCAATAAAAGCCCCGTCTTCAATAATTACAGGAGCTGCCTGAACGGGTTCTAAAACCCCTCCAATTCCTACCCCTCCGCTTAAATGAACGTGCTTGCCAATTTGGGCACAACTGCCCACGGTAGCCCAGGTATCCACCATCGTTCCGCTATCCACATAAGCACCAATATTTACATAACTCGGCATTAATATTACACCCGAAGCTATATAAGCCCCGTGCCTTGCTACTGCATGTGGAACCACCCGTATCCCTAATTCGGCATAATGTTTTTTTAATGGCATTTTATCATGAAATTCCATGGGCCCGGCATGAAAGGTTTCCATTTTTTGAATGGGAAAATATAAAATCACTGCTTTTTTCACCCAGTCGTTCACCTGCCAGCCATCGGTTATTGGTTCGGCTACCCTCAGTTTTCCTTTATCCAAAAGTTCAATAACTTCCCTGATTGTTCCCTGAACGGAAGATTCTTTTAATAATTCCCGGTTGTCCCAGGCTTGTTCAATGATGGTTTGTAAATTTTGCATGAAAATATAGAGGGTGCAAACTTCCTACAATTTAGGGGGATAAGCAACTATGAATGTTGAACGCTGATTCTTTATTTTATAAAATCAGAAAACGAAACCATTTCTTAAAGCTATAAAATAGTAGTTAGGTATTTATAGCCTCCTATCAAACTATTTGTCTTTATTTTTTAAAAATTTTCGAAATTGGAGCATTTTAAAGCCCGGAATTATTATAAATACTAATCCTGCAATTTCTCCAAACATGCTTAAAACCTGAGGGTTTGTTTTTTTACTTCCATATAAATTAAAAAGTAAAGAACAAATAAAAATGACCGCTCCGATTATAAGTTTAGTTGTCAAATCTTTCCATACTAATTTGATATCCTTTTCTTCCAATTATATTAAATCGTAAAATTATCTCAACTTTTCTCTTCCCAAACCATGCTCAAATGAACAATAGTTTCCACCGCCTTTTGCATGTCCTGGATAGAAACCCACTCGAGTTTGGAATGAAACGCATGTTCACCCGCAAAAATATTGGGACAGGGCAAACCCATAAACGACAGGCGTGAACCATCGGTTCCGCCTCTAATACTTTCGGTTAATGGGGTTAAGCCCGTTCTTTTTATAGCTTCTTTGGCATAATCCACCACGTGGGGATGTTTTACCAAAACCTCTTTCATGTTGCGGTATTGCTCGTGTGTTTCTAATTTATAACTGGAGTTAGGGTAGTTTTTTAATATTTTGTCGGCTACTTTTCTGATTTCGTTGGCATTGTCCATCAACGTTTGATTATCGAACCCACGGATTATAAATTTTATAAATGCTTCTTCAATTTGGCCGCCAATAGAAGTGGGATGAACAAAGCCTTCTTTTTTTTCGGTTGTTTCGGGTGAAAGACGGTCTTTGGGTAACGCTGAAAGAATATCCCCGGCTATTTTTAAGGCACTTTCCATTTTGCCTTTTGCAAAACCGGGATGGGTGCTTACCCCTTTTATAGTAAGGGTAGCACCATCGGCACTGAAGGTTTCATCCTCTATATGCCCGGCCGATTCGCCATCCATGGTATAACCAAAATCGGCTCCTAATTTTTGCATATTTACTTTATCTACTCCAAGGCCTATCTCTTCATCAGGGGTAAATAATATCCTTATTTTTCCATGTTTTATTTCGGGATGGTTTATTAAAAAATGGGCTGCATCCATTATTTCGGCAAGCCCGGCCTTGTTATCGGCCCCCAAAAGGGTGGAGCCATCGGCAGTAATTATATCATTGCCAAGCTGGTTTTTTAAATCAGGATGAGCCTTAGGGTCAAGCGAAAGAGATGCATCGGTTGCAAACTTAATAATTCCGCCATCATAATTTTTATGCACCATGGGTTTCACATCCTTGCCGCTGCAATCGGGCGAGGTATCCATGTGCGAACAAAAACAAATTACAGGGATTTGTTTTTCAGATGTTGCTGGAATGGTGGCATACACATAACCATTTTCATCCATGTGGGCATCCTTAATCCCAATAAAAAGCAGTTCTTCAACCAATACCCTTCCCAGGTTTTTTTGTTTTTCGGTTGATGGGCAGGTAGGAGATTCAGGGTCGGATTGGGTATCAATCTGTACGTATTTTAAAAACCTGTCGGATACAGTAAAGGAATAATTTTTAAACACGTTTTTATTTTAATTTGCTTTTAAAGGCTTTTCTAAACTTGTCCAATTTAGGGCGGATTACATATACACAATAGGTTTGGTCGCTATTGTTATTGTAGTAATCCTGATGATAATCTTCGGCCCGGTAAAACTCAGTCATTGGCGAAATTTCAGTAATAACAGGAATTGGGTAAGCATGTTCTTCGTTTAATTTATTTTTATAAAATTCGGCTTCTTCCTTTTGTCTTAAGTTGTGATAAAAAACTGCACTTCTGTATTGGGGACCTGTATCATTTCCTTGTTTATTTACACTGGTAGGATCGTGTATTTGCCAAAACACTTCTAATAATTCTTTAAACGTGGTAACCGAAGGGTCATAAATAATTTGGGTAACCTCGGCATGCCCAGTGGTTCCACTAATTATTTCTTCATAGGTTGGGTTCTTTTTTGTGCCTCCGGCATAGCCCGATTTTACACTTTGAACCCCTTTTATTTCCTGAAAAATAGCTTCGCCGCACCAAAAGCATCCGGCACCAAATGTAGCTGTATCTCTATTTGTTGAATCATATATCTCCATATTTTTTCCATTTTGTTTTTCATTCGTATTGTCTTTTGATTTAACAAAACAACCGCTAATAAGTAGTAATAAGGTTGCCGGGAGTAAGTAGGTTGGTTTCATTTTTTAAATTTTTAAATTTAGTGTTTAATTTTTTTCAAAGTAAATCTTCTAATTTGGCATTTCAAACACATAATATTTCAGAAATTTTTTCTTCCACTTCCAAAACTGTTGCCAAGTTTATGCAAGGATTTTCAGGACGGACACAATGCACCTGGTCGCAGGGATTGCAATCCAAAACATGATGCACAACCTTTGATTTTGAGCCAATCGGGTAAAAAACATTAGGCACCCCAGGGCCATAAATTCCAACTAAAGGCGTGTCCATAGCAGCCGCTATATGAAGTGGTCCACTTTCATTACCTATAAATAATTTTGCTTTTTCAACCAATGCTGCAAAGTGCAAAAGGGAAAAATTTCGGGTGCAAATAATGGCCTCTGTTTTACTTAATCTTATAATCTCATCAATTACAAGTTCATCTTCTTCGGTACCTGCAAAAACTATTTGAAGCTTATATTTTTCCTTTAAAATTAGAATCAATGCTGCAAAATTATGAGCCGGCCATTGTCTTAAAACACGTCTGGCCCCGCAATGAATAACGGCAAAATGGGTTAGTTGGTTTTTTAAAATAAAATCAGAAACGAAGGTTTTAGATTCTTCATCCATGTATATTTTAGGATTTTTGAGTTCAAAGTCTCTGGCTAATAAGGGCTCTATAATTTCAAAATTTGTAGTTACCTCATGTTTTTGGCTGCCTTTCCATTTATTTTTTATTCTCACACTGCCTCTGTCAAATCTTAGGTTAGGCATGTTTAAGATGGAATATTTCAGGGTATCCCAGTTGCCTCTTAATTCTACTATTAAATCAAATTTTTCATTTTTTGGTATTTCATGGATGATGGTGGAAATGGCCGGATGATGCTCTACCAATGGCTTTACAAATGGTTTGCAAAGCAGATTGATTTTGGCATTTGGAAATTGACTTTTTAAATAATCGAAAACAGGAATAGCATATACCATATCTCCAATTTCATCTAATTTTATTACCAAAATGGATTGAACGATTTTTTTAGGTTTAATAAAATTAATAACACGGCTGACCAAGGCCGAAATTAGAAAGTAAAATTGTTCGTTATGGAATTTTAATGGCAAAATGGATAGGTGATTTTTTAAAATTTTAATTTTTAAATTTCTAACCTGTAAAGTAAAGGTCGGCTGGGGCTGGCGTCCGATTGAAATGATGCAATTTGAATATCTAACAAATACAGGCCATCTTCTATTTCATTGTTGGCATAAATTAGTTCAGTAATGGTGGCATCCAAACGTGGTGAATCAGGAACTCCAAAAAAAGCTTTATGTGCCAATAGTTTGCTGCCATCATCTTCTCTGTCTACCGAAGGAATATCGCATAGTAGATGTTTTATTTGTTTTTCTTTAAAATATTGCAAAGTTTCAGGCTCAAAATAGGGCGGGTTAGTACCAGAATAATCCCTGTTTTTTTTTGAATCATCATTTGGTAAGGTTCTTATAATTATAGCACCCAGCCCGCTTTTGTTATCCAAAGGTGGAATTTGATTTTTTTTAATAATTAAATCCCCACCATCTTTTTCTGGACTTATGGTTAAAAGTCTGGCCATCATTATTCCTTGCGGCAAGGCACTGGTAATGTGTTGTTGTTCTGCTGTAATATGTCCAATACATTCTGTATGGGTTCCATTTCCATGAGGTGTAAAATTTATTACATCTACATTGCACGCCCCGCCTTGGGCCACAT
>JBJXDS010000128.1:0-17920 GCA_046154525.1 Bacteroidia bacterium | reverse complement strand
GGGTACATCGGCTTTCGACTGGTACTTTTGAGCTAAAAGAAAGAAATTTTGAGGATCGGTTTTAAAAAGAATGATGCCACCAACCTTGTATTTCGACACCAATGTGTCCACCAAATCGAGATGGTTTCGACCTTTTGATGGTCTTACTTCTACCATAAAAAGCTGACCTATTTTTTCTTCAAGGGTAAGTTTAGCAAAGGTTTCCGTTACCCAGGTGTCTTTTGCCGTTCCTTTTAACGAACGGTTTTCAAAAAAAGAAATAACACAAAAAAGTGTAAGCAGTAATCCCCAACGCATAATTTAAAATAAAAGGCAATTTTAGAACCAAAAGAGGTGATGGCACTAATTTACTTATCAACGCGGGTTGATGAGAGAATAGTATGATGAATTCTAAATTTATTGCCGTAGGTTTAAACCGGCGGCAATGAATAGTTTTATAAATTTTCCAAGACTTTTTTCACGGCCGCCAAATCAGGTATTTCCCCAGCATTTTCCAATACTTCGGCATATTGAATAATTCCATCTTTATCAACCACAAAGGCACTGCGTTTTGAAACTCCGTGCATCCAACCGGCAAATGTTTCATAGATGGTGTCATAATCTCTAGAAATAGTTTTATTAAAATCGGAAAGCAAAGTGAAATTCAGATTTTGCTCGGCTTTATATTTTTTTAAACTGTGCAATGAATCCACCGAAATGCCAATTACTTCCGCATTTAATTTATTATAGTGAGCTATGTCATCTCTTACCGAACACATCTCTGCTGTACAGGTGCTTGTAAATGCAAAAGGAAAAAATAAAAGAACGACCGGTCTTCCTTTAAAATCAGAAAGATTGATTTCCTTTTTTTCGGTGTCGTAGGATTTGAATTGTGGGGCTGTCTGGCCAACTTGTAATGACATGGTTAATTTTAGATTTTAAACTTAATAGTGCAATTTCAAACGCTTTTAAGAGTAAAATTGTTTGATAAGATTATTTATTTTTCAAAAAAATATAAAATCAAATCTTCAAATCCAAAATGCATTGTCACTATTTAGAAAAAGACTAAATAAACATTAACTTCGCCCCGTCATTTGAAACTTTCCGATTTAAAAAAAGGGCAGTCTGCCGAAATCATTTCCTTTGAAAAGGATTATCTTAAATTAAAGTTTTATGAAATGGGCTGCATTCCGGGTGAAAAAATAACCGTGGAATTGATAGCCCCCCTCGGCGACCCCATTGCCATAAACATTGGCGGATATTTACTAAGCCTTAGAAAACAGGATGCCGAACATATTAAAGTGGGAAGAGTGTGAAAGAAAGTAAAGCCATAAAAAATGTTTATTTGGTAGGCAATCCCAATTGTGGTAAATCCACTATTTTTAATATTTTAACGGGTTTGCAACAGAAAACCAGCAACCTACCCGGCACTACCATTGACATACGAAAAAGTAAGATCACTTCAAAAAAACAGGAAACCATCCGCCTGTTTGATCTACCGGGGATTTACAGCATAAACCCTGCCAGCAAAGATGAACAAATAGCCTGTGAACCTATACTGAACCCGGAACACAATGAGCACCCCGACCATGTGGTGGTGATAGTAGATGCCTCCAACCTTAAACGGAATTTGTTACTTTTTACCCAGGTTTCTGATTTGGGTATCCCGGTTTCGCTGGTTTTAAATATGAAGGATATTGCCGTAAAAAAAGGGATTGTAATTGATATTGAACGTCTGGAAAGAGAGCTGGGAGTAAAGGTAATTGAAACATCCGCCCGAAATGGCCTAAACCTTGACAAATTAAAAGAATTGATTTTTGAACAGGGATTTAAATCGCATTTTAATTGTTATGTTCCTCCATCACTTAAAGAATTTTTTACCGATTTAACAATTGATTTAATTAAATACAACGATTACCAGGCCTTACAAATCGTTTATAAAAATACGGACATTGTAGGAGGTAAAGCCCATCAAAAAATATTTGAAGAACAACGGGCCATGGAAGTAATAGTAAGGTATAAAGCTATTGATGGCTTACTTTCACGCTGTGTTACCCAAACCACGGTTCAAAAACAATTTACAAAACACATTGACAAAATTGTGACTCATCCAATACTTGGGTATATTGTTTTTCTATTAATAATTTTTGTGATTTTTCAGGCAGTATTTTCCCTGGCGTTATATCCAATGGAATGGATAGAGCAAGGTTTTAATCTAACCGGAAATTACATTTCAGATATAATGCCCAACGGTATTTGGCAAAGTTTGGTCGTAAACGGAATTCTGGCCGGGCTATCTGGAGTTATAGTTTTTATCCCTCAAATAGTCATCTTGTTTTTGTTTTTGGCTATACTGGAAGACTCGGGTTATATGGCCCGGGTTAGTTTTATCCTGGATAAAATAATGCGAAAATTTGGGATGAACGGACGTTCTGTTTTGCCATTAATAAGTGGTGCGGCTTGCGC
The DNA here is from genome assembly GCA_046154525.1 of Bacteroidia bacterium. GTDB lineage: Bacteria > Bacteroidota > Bacteroidia > NS11-12g > UBA9320 > JABWCE01. The sequence goes on along the minus strand of JBJXDS010000128.1, from coordinate 15,475 downwards.
CATACCAGCTATTATGAGTGCAAGAACAATCGAAAATAAACGGGACCGACTTATCACAATAATGGTAACACCATTTATTAGTTGTTCAGCCCGTTTGCCGGTTTATATCTTATTAATTAGTATTATTCCTATTCATAGCCAACTGTTTGGGATATTTAATTATCAGGGAGTTTTGCTCATGGCCATGTATTTTTTGGGTGTTATCACGTCCTTGCTGGCAGGCGTAGTTTTAAGTTGGTTTATAAAAAATACCGATACTACCGGGTTTTTTATGGAGCTGCCCAAATACCAATTGCCGAGGCTTAAAAACATTTTAATTACTTGCTTTAACAAGGCCAAAAGTTTTGTGTGGGAAGCAGGAAAAATTATATTTTTGGTTTGTCTGGCTTTATGGTTCCTCACCTCCTTTGGCCCAAGTCAAAAATTTAAAGAAATAGAAGAAGAAGTTGCTTACGAGGTAAGAACCAATAAAATTACTACCGATCAGGCCAATTTAAAATTGGCTACCCAAAAGCAACAATACTCCTATGCAGGATATGTTGGAAAAAGTATTGAGCCTTTAATAAAACCATTAGGTTTTGACTGGCGGATAGGTATTGCATTAATAACGTCTTTTATTGCCCGCGAAGTTTTTACAGGTTCCATGGCTACTATTTATGGGGTGGAACAGGATGATTTTATAAATATTAGAAAAAAAATGCAGGCCGAAATAAACCCGGTTACTAAAAAATCGTTCTTTTCGGTTGCGGTTTGTTTATCACTCATGGTGTTCTATGCATTGGCTATGCAATGTGCAAGCACCATTGCTGTAGTTTATAAAGAAACTAAGAGTTGGAAATGGCCATTGATACAATTTATTTTTATGAGTATTACAGCCTGGTTGGGAAGCTGGGCGGTATTTAATATTTTCTCTTAAAAAACATTCAGAATGTTAGATATATTGTTATATTTTTGCAAGTTCTTAAAATCCCCGTATAAAAATTCTAATTTCAACGTCTAAATAAAGAGAGCAAGAGGAAAAAAATGAGGCAACTAAAAATCAGTAAACAGTTTACCAATCGCGAAAACAAGTCGCTTGACAAGTATCTAAACGAAATTTCAAAAGTACCAATGATTGATGCACAGGAAGAGGTGGAATTAGCCCGCCGAATTCGTGAAGGTGATCAAACGGCTCTAGAAAAACTGGTAAATGCCAACCTCCGTTTCGTTGTTTCCGTTTCCAAACAGTACCAAAATCAAGGATTAACCCTTGGGGATTTGATAAATGAAGGAAATTTAGGATTGATAAAAGCCGCCAAGCGTTTTGATGAAACCCGGGGTTTTAAATTTATTTCTTACGCAGTATGGTGGATTCGTCAGTCAATTTTACAGGCATTGGCCGACCAATCGCGTATTGTTAGGTTACCATTAAATAAAGTGGGTTCTATCGGTCGTATTTCGGCTATGGCTGCCAAATTGGAGCAATTACATGAAAGGGAACCAACTGCCGAAGAAATTGCGGTAGCCTTAGATGTTCCGTTAATAGAAGTTGAAAATGCTTTGCGATCTGCCGGTCGTCATTTGTCTATCGATGCACCGCTTACCGAAGGTGAAGACAACACATTATTAGGGGTTTTGGATAGCAACGATGAGCCACGTCCGGATTCATCATTAATCAGTGAATCGTTACAAAAAGAAATAAGCCGAGTAATCAGTACCTTGAGTGATAAAGAACGTGATGTTCTTAAATATTACTACGGCCTGGACGGTGGACCAGCTCATACTTTAGAAGACATCAGTGAAAAAGTAGGGTTAACCCGTGAACGGGTTCGTCAGATAAAAGAAAAAGCATTACGAAGACTTCGCAAATCCTCGAAAAGTAAGATTCTTAAATCTTATTTGGGATAATAAAAAAACCCTTCGAGAATCTCGAAGGGTTTTTTGTTACTATCCAAATTTCATTGGTATTTTTCAAATGGAATTATAAGATTAAACCAAACTATAAATCGTATAACCCAACAAAACAAGTGTCATAAGTATTCCTATTAAACTAATTACTGGTATATTTTTAATACAAAAAGGAATATGATAAGGGCGTATTAATTCCTTTTCCTTTATTCTTAAAACGATTACTGAGAGATTGACAATAATAAAAGTGATGAAAATGAAAATAGTGGCTATTCGGGCTATCGTTTCAATATTTCCGATAAGGGCGAAGGCACACATAATTAGCAGGATAAATACTAATGCTGCTAAAGGTGTTTGACGTTTTTGGGAAACAAAAGATAGTCGCCTCAAGGCCTTTGTTTCGCGCGACATACTCAGCAAAACTCTTGAACTTCCCAACATATTAGAGAGGATGGTATTGGACGTGGCAAATAAAGCGATCAATGAAATAATGATAATTCCCTGTTTGCCATATGTTAAGCCTATAATATCGGCCAGAGGGCTTTTTGATCCTCCTAATTGCTGGTAAGGAATTACACTTACTGCGCACAATGCAACCAAAGTGTAGAGGACAAATACTATAGCACTGGAGGCAAACAAGGCCCTTGGAATATTCTTTTCTGGTTCTTTTGTCTCTTCGGCCAGTTTCACAATATCTTCAAAACCTATATAGGCAAAGAAGGCAAGCGCTGAGGCTGCCAAAATTCCGTTATAACCATTTGGCGGTAATTCTAAATAGTTGACCTCACCAACAGACGATACCGCTGCATAAATAACAAATATCAACCCTCCGGCTTCTATTAATGTAAAAATAATATTCATTACCGACGATTGCCTAACCCCCGAAACATTGACTAAAAATATAAAAACAATTATTCCTATAGTTGCAAGCAGCATATTTATGTCTATCAGTTTGGTTAAATAACCCGCAAAACCAATAGAAACAGTAGCTCCGCTTATTATACCATTAAGGGAAATAGCCATTCCCAAAAAAACTCCGGTTTTTTTCCCAAATGCTTTTTTAGCATAAATATACTCCCCTCCTGCTTTTGGAAATATAGAACTTAATTCGGCATACGAAAATGCAGTACACAGGGCTGCTATGGAGGCAATGAAAAAAGAAAGCCAGATGAAATTGCCCGACAAACCTGCTACCCTGCCAATAAGAGTATAAATACCTGCACCTAATATAGAACCTACACCAAAAAAAATACATTCGGCCAATCCTAAAGTTCGTTTTAATTCAGCCATATATTTTTAAAAAAGATAATTAATGGAGGCTGAAAATTAATCAATTTCTATATCACCTTCTGCATTTTTAAATTTTTGGGAATCACTATTAAGTTAATTTTCAAATCCCCTTTCAACTTTTCGATTTCGCATTCTAAGGAAAACGATTGATGTAACAGCCTTAATTCCAGCAAGGCCTAATTACTACTAGGTTCAAATTTTGACTCACAGAGATATTTACAACTCTAAAAATTAGGCATTTACTAAACCAATGTATAACCTTAAGAAATTTTAGAATGAATTATTTTCTTACAGAAACTCTTTAATGAATTGCTATTCCAATAGTATTTACACCGGTAGATAAATCAAGAAACATACCTATTCTATTATTGAAATGGTATTCAGTTCCGATATGAGCGTCTAAATACAATGGGCTTGAGCGTGAATAAATATTTCTGTCGCCGTAATAGCCATCATCCCAGCGCGAATTAATTATGGTAAAACCTAATGATCCGGCTAAATAAAAATCCCATTTGGCCCCTGCCTGAACTATTTTATCAAAATAGTAAGTTGCTTTTCCTCCCAACTGAACGCCAGATTCATGGTAATTATAATAACGGTCAGGATAATTTTTGTTTCCCCAATAATAAGAATTGGTGTAGGAATAAAAGTTAACAAATGGAGCTAACGTAAAATCTTTAGCTACGGAAAATTCATAATCAACGTGAAGCACTGGGAGTGCACGTTCCGCATAACGGTAGTAACCGTAATGACCACCAACGCCAACTCCTAAGTTTAGGGTTGAACCATAGCTAGATTGACTAAAACTGTTAAAACTTAAAGCGGAAAGTAAAATAAAAAAAGTGATTTGTAATTTTTTTGCTTGCATAATGTTTGATTTTAAATGACCTCGAAATATCTCGGTTTCATTGCCGTAAAGGTGGGTCAATACAAAATCAAAATTGTTACACAATCAAAAGGATTAGTTATATAATTCACAGGTTTTGCTGCTGACTTTTTACAACTGTTTGGAATCTTTTCAACGGATTAGAACCCGCCTATTCAATACTAGTTATTTACTGCTTAAAATTAAAGTATTCATAGTGCTATGAACTCGACCATTTTTATAAGGAAGATTTTTATCTATACGTCACAAACTCTCCAGTAATCTTTCCATATACTTATCAGCCTTTACCGCAAAGCCCGAAATATCCTTGATTACTTTCCTGAATTCCTTTATTTGAGAAGGTTTTCCTTTAGGGTCTTTTATTTGAATAAGTGATTTTATTACAGGGTCTATTCCCCTGCGTTTCCGTTCCCTACTCAGTATTTTTGCTATCACGGTAATATCTTTTTCTGCTTTATAAAAAACATTTCTATCACCGGGTATATGTAATTTAATTAATAATCCCATATTGGCCAAAGCCCTAAGGTTTGTATTGGCATTGCCACTCGATATTTGCAGCAATTCCATTACCTCCGAACGGCACAAAGATTTTTGAGATACTAACAATAACGCGTGGATTTGTCCCATGGCTTTATTAATTCCCCATTGCTGCCCATAGTTTCCCCAGGTACTTATAAATTGCACTTTTGCTTCAGCAAAATCCATTGGTTCGAAAGTAGGTAGTTTTGGTATTTCTGCCGTGTTTTGTCATAGTTTTGATTTAAACAGATTAAATAATCTGTATATTTTATACAACGTTTTGAGTTTTGAGATTAAAGCCGTTGGTTTGCAAAAAATTTAAAAATAAAGAAATGCAAGGCGAAAAAATTACAGTAAAAGAAGGCCGATTAACGGTTCCCAATAATCCCGTAATCCCTTTTATTGAAGGCGATGGTACAGGACCTGATATTTGGAAAGCAAGCAAACGGGTGTTGGATGCAGCAGTGGAAAAAGTCTATAAAGGCTCTAAAAAAATAGAATGGAAAGAAGTATTAGCCGGACAAAAAGCCTTTGATCAAACTGGTAACTGGCTGCCTGATGAAACTTTGGATGCTTTTAAAGAATTTTTGGTGGGGATAAAAGGACCACTGACAACGCCAGTTGGTGGTGGAATACGATCATTGAATGTAGCTTTACGCCAAATTTTAGATTTATACGTTTGCCTTCGTCCGGTTCGTTGGTTCAAGGGGGTTCCAAGTCCGGTAAAAAATCCCGGGGCTGTGGATATGGTAATTTTTAGAGAGAACACAGAGGATATATATGCAGGGATTGAATTTGCTGCGGGAAGTGAAGAAGCCCAACGTGTTTTGGATTTTTTACAAAAAGAATTTGCCAAGAGTTTCGAAAAAATACGATTTGGAACTAAAGAAAAATCACAAGGCTGGCAGAATGGGTTGGAAGCCATTGGAAGTCCGGCCCGAAATGTAGATGTGCAAGTTGGGATTGGTATAAAACCAGTAAGCTATTTAGGAACCGAGCGATTGGTTCATAGTGCCATTGGTTACGCCATTAAGCACGATCAAAAAACGGTAACCATAGTTCACAAAGGTAATATCATGAAATTTACCGAAGGGGGTTTCAGGGATTGGGGATATAAAGTAGCCAAGGATTTTTATGGTGCAGTTGAAATTGACGGTGGTCCCTGGTGCCAAATTCCTGAAGGAAAACCGGGTGCAGGTATCATTATAAAAGATGCCATTGCCGATATTACTTTGCAACAAGTATTAACCCGCCCTGAAGATTTTGATGTAATAGCTACCTTAAACCTTAACGGAGATTATTTAAGTGATGCCTTAGCTGCCCAGGTTGGCGGTATTGGTATTGCACCAGGTGCTAATATTAATTACATAACGGGTCATGCCATATTTGAAGCTACCCATGGAACAGCCCCAAAATATGCCAACCAGGATAAAGTTAATCCAGGGTCTATGATTCTTTCGGGGGCTTTGATGTTGGAATATTTGGGATGGAAGGAATCGGCCGATTTAATTTACCGTTCATTGGAAAAAACTATCGACAGCAAACGGGTAACTTACGATTTTGAGCGGCAAATGGAAGGAGCGACCTTATTAAAATGCTCTGAATTTGGAACAGAATTGATAAATAATATGTAGAAACAGGTTTTTGAAATAGCTGTCAGCCCTATATATGACAGCTATTTCAAACGACTTAACTTTTTTTTAATATTTTTTTTTAAAAACATAACACAAATAAGCATAAAAATGACGTTTTTCGCATTTTTATAAAAACACCAAAATACAATGTATTGGACACTTGAACTTGCTTCATATCTGGACGATGCTCCATGGCCTGCAACCAAAGACGAATTGATTGATTACGCAGTACGCTCAGGGGCTCCCATGGAAGTTATCGAAAACCTTCAGGACCTTGAAGATGATGGTGAACCATACGAAACCATTGAGGAAGTATGGGCCGATTATCCAACACCCGATGACTATTTCTTTAACGAAGACGAACTTTAGAGTTCGATTTTAACTCTTTATTCCTTAGGCAATACCACCACATACTTCTTCCTCCCTTTATTTGGCAAGGTTTTATCCCTAAGCCAGGGGTTTAATAATTTCAGCATTTTATAATTAGTGCCTTTGGATTTCGCAAATTCACTCAGGCTGTTAATGGAGGAATCTACAGTATCTATTTTTGAAGGAATTATTTTGTAATAATCTTCCATCTTTAAATAAAACCCATACAATTCCGGGTTTTCAAAAATAAGTTTGTAAGCCATTATCCGAAAAATGTAACGGGAGGTTTCATCGTTCATGTGCAAATCATAAAACGAATTTACTTCCTGTGATGCTAAATCCCTGCCTGTTCCGGCCTGCCCCCGGTTGTAGCTTGTCGCCACAAGGGTCCAGTTATTAAGGGTGGCATAACTTTCTCTAAAATATAAACAGGCTGCCCGGGTAGCTTTTTCTAAATGGTAGCGTTCGTCCACATATTCATTTATTTCCAACCCTAAAGGTTTGGATGTTCCTTCCATCAATTGCCAAAACCCTTTAGCCCCGGCTGGACTTGCTGCATTGCTCAATCCACTTTCATGCACACATAAATATTTAAAATCGTCGGGTATCCCATTTTCCTTTAAAATAGGTTCAATAACCGGAAAATATTTTTTGCTCCGTTTCATCAGCATCATCGTGTTGGATTGCCAAAAAACAGTACTCATCAATTCCCTATCCATCCTTTCTTTTATATCTTGCTCATTTATTGGCATTTTTTCTCCACAAAACTCAACAGTGGCAGGCAGATAAGGTGTTTTTATTTTATAACTCTCGGTAAAAATAGTTTTGTATTTATCGCTATCCGCCAAACTAAATGCCAGCAAAAAAAATAAACACCCCAAGATAAAGGCTATGAAATAATTGCGTTTTACTTTTTTAAAAAAGATCATTTAATAATTCAGGGTTTTGTTCCAGCGCATTTCCTATCACCACCATATCGGCCCCAGCTTCAAAGGCAATTGAAATAGCATTTTTATTTTTTAAACCTCCACCAACTATTAACGGAAGAGACGTCTGTTTTCTTACTGTTTTTATTATTTCTTCAGAAATTGGTTGATCCGCCCCACTTCCACCATCCATGTATATTACCTTCATCCCCAATTGCTGGGCGGCTAAGGCAGTGGCAGCAGCCAACATGGGTTTATCGGCAGGTAGTGGCGGGCTAAAACTAATATACGAAGCGGTGGTTGGTTTTCCACTATCTATAAGCATATAGCCGGTAGGGACTATTTCGAGCCCAGATGCTTTCAACCGAAACGAGGATTCCACGTGTTTACCAATCAATAACTCAGGATTGCGACCCGAAACCAGGGATAATAAAAAAATGGCATCAGCTTTTGAACTTATTTGGTGGGTGGTACCTGGGAAAATAATAATAGGTAAGCTGCTTTTTTCTTTTACAAATGAAATAGTATCTTCTATATTGCCTTCGCTTAACAAACTGCCCCCTATTAGTAAAAAATCAATTGGCTTTTGGTTACATAGGGTTAACAGTTTCCCCAACTGTCCAAAATTTCGGGTATCGGGGTCAATTAACACCGAAACCAACTTTTTGTTAGTTTCAAAAGCCTTTTGAATTTCGTTCAGGATTCCTTTGTTCATCGGTGTTTTCAAAAACAGATTACGTTTTGCAAATTAAAGTCCAAAAAGCGACAATTCTTGCTAAAATTTGACTTAAAAATTTGTTTTCAACAGGGTATTACTTTCGATTTTTCGTAACTTTATGGTAACTTTACGGTGCATTTGATAACACGGTGTGGAAAACCCAAATTTTCTTAACAATCAAAATAAGTCACCTTTGGATTAAAACTCTGTAACTTTTTTTTAGGAGTTAAAACCACTGAAAATCAAATTATAATAAAAAGTATATGGCTAACACTACATCAAAATCATCGAAAGGTTTAAAATTTAACCGGCATTTCACACATGAAGGGGTAAAACCCGAAGACATGTTTAAATATGACATGCGAACGTCGGTTATAAAAAATCCCGATGGTGGCATTGTTTTTAAAATGGACAATGTAGAAGTGCCCAACTTTTGGTCGCAGGTAGCTACCGACATATTAGCCCAAAAATATTGCCGTAAAGCTGGTGTGCCAATGGCCGATGGCGGCACAGGTTCCGAAACCAGTATAAAACAGGTAGCCCACCGAATGGCCAATTGCTGGAGAAGCTGGGGCGAAGAATACAAATATTTTGCCACCAAAAAAGATGCCGATATTTTTTATGAAGAATTGGTATATAGCATTATTGCCCAACAGGCAGCACCCAATTCACCGCAGTGGTTCAATACAGGATTGTTTTCTTCTTATGGAATAGCCGGAACTCCACAGGGTCATTATTATGTGGACGATAGAACCGGTGAATTGACCCGTTCTACTTCGGCTTACGAAAGACCTCAACCTCACGCTTGTTTTATATTATCAGTAGATGATGATTTGGTAAACGAAGGAGGCATTATGGATTTGTGGATTCGCGAGGCTCGTATTTTTAAATATGGCTCAGGCGTTGGAACCAATTTTTCAAAAATCAGGGGAGCTAAAGAAAAACTATCAGGTGGTGGAAACTCCAGTGGCTTGATGTCGTTTCTAAAAATAGGTGATCGTGCCGCAGGAGCAATCAAATCGGGTGGAACTACCCGCCGGGCGGCCAAAATGGTTTGCCTCGACCTTGACCATCCCGAAATAATGGAATTCATTAACTGGAAAGTAAATGAAGAGAAAAAAGTAAAAGTATTAATAGATGCTGGCTATTCTTCACACTACGAAGGAGAGGCTTATCAAACCGTTGCCGGGCAAAACTCCAACAACTCGGTACGTATTCCCAATAAATTTTTTGAAGCCCTTAAAAAAGGCGAGGATTGGAATTTGATTGGCCGCAGCACCGGAAAGGTTGTAGATAAAATATCAGCCGAAAAAGTTTGGGACGATATAGCCTTTGCAGCTTGGGCCTGTGCCGATCCTGGCGTTCAATTTGATACCATAATAAACGACTGGCATACTTGCCCCGAAGGTGGACCTATCAATGCATCGAACCCATGTTCAGAATACATGTTTTTGGACAATACGGCTTGTAACCTGGCTTCTTTAAACCTTCGTAAATTTTTTAAAGAAGATAAATTAGAATTTGATATTCCTGCTTTAGAATATGCCTGCCGGTTGTGGACCGTTGTATTGGAAGTATCCGTTTTGATGGCTCAATTCCCATCCAAAGAAGTGGCTCAATTATCCTACGAATACCGCACCCTTGGGTTGGGCTATGCCAACTTGGGTTCTGTATTAATGATTTCGGGAATTCCTTACGATAGCGAAAAAGCTACCGCTATTTGCGGAGCAGTTTCAGCTATTATGACAGGCGTTTCATATGCTACATCGGCTGAAATGGCTCAGTTCCTTGGACCATTCAAGCAATTTGAGAAAAATAAAACACACATGATGCGGGTGATGCGTAACCACCGTTATGCGGCCTATAATACACCTTTGGCTTACGAAGGATTAAGCGTTCCTGCCAAGGGAATTAACCCGGCTCATTGCCCAGATGCTTTGTTAAAAGCAGCTTGCAATGCCTGGGATACCGCTGTTCAAAATGGTGAAAAATGGGGTTATCGCAATGCTCAGGCTACGGTAATTGCACCAACGGGAACTATAGGTTTGGTAATGGATTGCGACACTACGGGTATTGAGCCTGATTTTGCATTGGTTAAATTTAAAAAATTATCAGGTGGCGGATATTTTAAAATTGTAAATGAAAGTATCCCCTTAGCCCTTCAAAATTTGGGATACACGGTTAGCGAAATAAATGATATTGTAAATTATGCCAAAGGCCATGCCACTCTTACAGGTTGCCCATATATCAATCACGATTCATTAAAAGAAAAAGGATTTAGTCAGGAAGATTTAATAACCATCGAAGGTCAGCTTTTGGCCGCATTTCAATTAGAATTTGTTTTTAATAGATTTACATTAGGTGATGAAACCTTGCAACGTCTTGGGTTTAGTCCTGAAAAATATGAGCATGTTGATTTTAATCTACTTCGCGAATTAGGGTTTACCAATAAGCAAATAAACGAGGCCAACGATTTTGTGTGTGGAACCATGACCGTGGAAGGGGCTCCACTTTTAAAAGACAAACATTTACCTGTATTTGATTGTGCCAATAAATGTGGCGAGATAGGAACCCGTTATATTCATCCTCATGCCCATATCCGTATGATGGGTGCTGCCCAGCCATTTATTTCAGGGGCTATTTCTAAAACCATTAATTTACCAAACGAAGCTACGGCTGATGATATAAAATCATGCTATTTGCTTAGTTGGGAATCAGGCTTAAAAGCCAATGCCCTTTATCGCGATGGTTGCAAATTATCTCAACCATTATCTAACAAATCGGATAGTAAAAAAGAGGAAGATGTAGCCGAAGAAGCTGTAAATAAAGCCTTGGGTGAAAATGCCGAAGTAAAATTAAGCGACCTTACCCCCGAAATGATTTTGGATGCTGCTAAAAAACTAATGGATCAATCCATAGGCACTGATTTTAAATCGGCTTTATCCAATATTGTTCAACGTAAAAAATTACCAGCCCGCCGTCATGGATTTACTCAAAAAGCCAAAGTAGGTGGTCATACAATATTTGTAAGAACTGGTGAATATGATGATGGAAAATTAGGTGAAATATTTATTGATATGCACCGCGAAGGGGCTACATTCCGTTCGCTGATGAACTGTTTCTCCATTGCTGTTTCAATAGGTTTACAATACGGCGTACCTTTAGAAGAGTATGTAGATAAATTCACTTTTACACGTTTTGAACCATCAGGATTTGTGGAAGGTCATGATAATATTAAAAGTGCTACATCTATTATAGATTACATTTTCCGCATGCTTGGGTTTGAATATTTGCACCGCAACGATTTGGTTCAGGTTCAGCCTACCAATCAGCAAAGCATAAGTTCTCCAAAGCCTGCAGTTATAAAAAACTTTCCATTATCAGTAGAAGAAGAACCTGCCTTTGCAGCTAATAGCCCCGAAATTCAAAACGATATTGAAGGATATAAAGCACAACAAAGCACAAGCGGCACGGATGCTTACTTAAAAACTATGCAGAGTGATGCCCCCGCTTGTAATGTTTGTGGACACATTACTGTAAGAAGCGGCACATGCTACAAATGCCTGAACTGCGGAAATTCCTTAGGTTGCAGCTAAATTTAATTCTCATATCCATAATTTTAAAAATCCCGGCTTATAGGTCGGGATTTTTTTATTCTAAAATTTTGTTTTGAAAACCTCTAAAAAAAATTATTTTTGCACTCCTCTAAATCGGGCCTATAGCTCAGTTGGTTAGAGCACCTGACTCATAATCAGGTGGTCCCTGGTTCGAGCCCAGGTGGGCCCACCAACAAAAATAAAAAGGCTTTAAGGATTATACTTAAAGCCTTTTTTAGTAAACGATTAAAAATTCTTATGACCAAAAAACGTGTATTAATAACCGGTGCCGCCGGTTTTCTGGGTTCCCATCTTTGTGACAGGTTTATAAAAGAAGGCTATTTTGTAATGGGTATGGACAATCTTATTACGGGGGACCTTCGAAATATTGAGCATCTATTTAGCAATAAAGATTTTGTTTTTTACCACCACGATGTTTCTAAGTTTGTGCATGTACCCGGTGAGTTGGATTATATTTTACATTTTGCGTCACCGGCCAGCCCTATTGATTATTTAAAAATACCAATCCAAACCCTTAAAGTTAGTTCCTTAGGAATCCATCATTTATTGGGATTAGCCAAGGCTAAAAATGCACGGATATTAATTGCCAGTACCAGCGAAGTTTATGGTGACCCATTGGTTCATCCGCAAAATGAAGATTACTGGGGAAATGTAAACCCTGTTGGACCTCGTGGAGTATATGACGAGGCCAAACGTTTTCAGGAGGCAATGACTATGGCTTACCACACCTATCATGGATTAGAAACCCGGATTGTAAGAATTTTTAATACATATGGCCCACGAATGAGACTGAACGATGGAAGGGTATTACCTGCATTTATTGGCCAGGCTTTGAGGGGTGAAGATTTAACCGCCTTTGGTGATGGCAGCCAAACCCGTTCTTTTTGCTATGTAGATGATTTGGTGGAAGGAATTTACCGGTTACTTATGAGTGATTATGCCCAGCCTGTAAACGTTGGCAATCCTAACGAAATAACCATCAATGAATTTGCGCAGGAAATAATAAAACTGACGGGAACCAATCAGAAGGTAATTTATAAACCTTTGCCAACCGACGACCCCAAGCAACGGAAACCGGATATTACCCGCGCCAAAGAAATTTTAAACTGGGAACCCAAAGTAAGCCGCGAAGAAGGTTTGAAACTAACGTTTGAATATTTTAAAAATTTACCAGCCGAGAGATGGAATGAAGAGCCGTATGGCAGGGAGTTTGGGAAATAAGATAGTACAGAGATTTTCAGTACAGAGAAATGTTCTTTTAATAAAAATACTCTAAGTCACATTTCTCAATACTATGTACCCAAAATCTATGTACTTTCAAGAAATTGGATTCCTCAAAATGGTGTAATCATATTCCGCTTCTTCCTTTTCATGCAAAAACTTGGCTTTGGCCGCCGCTTCATCTGCCGCCCTGAAATAGGAGATATGCTTTAACGGTTCGTCTTTCTTTTTCCATTCGATGGTAAAAGAATATAAAAATTGAGGGTTATAAAATTCATTCAGGTAAATTTTCATTTTCTCCAGGCAATCAATACTGCTTTTGCCGCTGGTGGAGTGTAAAAGCATATAATTTTCGTGAGCCGGGTTATAGGTTAATAAATTCAATTTAATGGTTTCGTCATCACTCATCATATTTATGTGATAATCGAAATGGCAACTTACCCCATTATCATTTTCTAAAATCTCACCTATTTGATGTTGTAAACGGATTTGCTGAAGTTTTTTATCGTATGAATTCATTACAGCAAAATTAGATTTAAGATTTAAGATTTTGAGATATAAGATTTAAGACTTCCGTTTGTACATTTGCCCGATTGAACGACGAGTATTACATGAAGCAGGCTTATCGCGAAGCTCTGAAAGCTTTTGATGCGGATGAAGTACCTATAGGGGCGGTGATAGTGGCCGGAGATAAAATAATTGCCAAAGGCTATAACCAAACTGAATTGCTAAACGACACCACGGCCCATGCCGAAATTATAGCATTAACCGCTGCCTTTAGTGCTATGGGAAGTAAATTTTTAGAAGAATGTATCATGTACATAACCATCGAACCTTGTGCGATGTGTGCCGGAGCTTTAAAATGGGCCCGGATTGGGAAACTGGTTTATGGAACCAGTGAACCGAAAAGCGGGTTTACTTTATACGAACCTTCCATTTTGCATCCAAATACTGTGGTGGCGGAAGGTGTTTTAAAAGAAGAATGTGGTCAACTGATAAAGGATTTTTTTATTAAAAAAAGAGGCTAGCCACGAAAGCACTATAACTCTAAATTCAACAAAAGGCTTTATAAAAATAATTTTTGTGAAATTTTGTGCCTTTGTGTTTTAGTGGCAAAAAAATTTAATAGAACTTGATTTTACGCATGGCAAAAATTACCATTTTAAGCAAAATTAATCCATGCTTAAATCGTGAAATATTGGTATCACCATAGGTTCTTTCGCGATAGGTAATTGGCACTTCCACTATTTTTAAATTTAATTTATACGCTCCAAATATTAAATCAAAATCACCAAAGGGGTCAAACTCTCCAAAGAATTTCCGGTTTTGAATTAGTTTTTGATAATCGTCCCTAAAAATAACTTTGGTACCACAAAGGGTATCTTTAAAGGGTTGTTCAAGTAGCCATGAAAAAGCCATGCTAAAAAATTTATTTCCCAAAATATTTAAAAACCTCATCGCCTTTTTTTCCATCACGTAAACCAATCGGCTTCCATTAATAAAATCACCTTTGCCTGTGGCTATGGCACTATAAAATTTCGGTAAATCTTCGGGCGGCATGGTTAAGTCAGCATCCAATATGGTAAGAATATCACCCGTTGCCATTCCAAAACCTTTTCGCACCGCATCTCCTTTTCCTTTTCCATCCTGACGGCCAATTTTTATATCATGGGTATTTTTATATTTTTCAGCCATTTCCTGAATCATGTCCCAGGTATCATCCGTACTGTTTCCTTCAATAAAAATCAGCTCCGTATGCTTCCCTATTTTTGGTGTTCTTAAAATAGCATTTTCAATATTTCCACTTTCGTTTCGGGCAGGAATTACAATGGAGATAGAATATTTTGCGGCCGCATCTTCATCTGTAATTTTTTGCTTAGGCATGGCAAACGAATAATGATTGATACAGAAATGCCGGAACAAAGGCATTTTGGCTAAAAAATTATTAAAAAATTCGGATACCAAAGGAATATAAGCGGGCAACATCATCCGCCTTGTATTCCTAAAAACCTCAAAGCCGGAAATGTAAAACAGGTTGTTTAAATCCTGTAAGGTTAACCAATTTTGTTGTGGAGATTTGGTTTTAAATCCCAGTCGTTCGCCCCATCTTAAAATGGGTTCCCACAGTTTGCTGTAATAGCTAACAATAATTTTAGTTCTGCTATGACAAACTTTGTGAAGATTTTCAAAAACTTCCTGAACATCGGGTAAAAAACCAACCACATTTGAAATTATAATAACATCAAATCTTTTATTAAAACTTACCGATGCTGCATCCATCACCTCAAAATTTATTTCCGGATGATTTTTGCGGGCTATTTCCACCATGGCAGGTGAAAAATCTATTCCGGTTTTATTGGTGCTTTTTAGCCCTGCTAATAGCTCGCCCGTACCGCAACCAATTTCTA
>JBJXDS010000127.1:0-2885 GCA_046154525.1 Bacteroidia bacterium | reverse complement strand
CAAAAATAGGAACTGTCATTTTAATATTCATGGCGGTTTCCGACAATAAAATCAATTCACCAGTTTGGTCATCTAAAGTAATCCTTTTTTCATCAGAGCTGAGCTTCCATAATATTTGAGTTAATTGGAGATCAGCCGTATCGCATTTGGTGGTACCTTCATCTAAAGTTCCTGTACTATCAGCTTTAAGAGTATAAAAATTATCTTTTTCGCAAGCCGAAACAGAATCCCAAACACTAAATCCTGAATACAACACATCCGTACTAATCCATGAGCCGGTGGTTAGCATTTCCATTTTTGTTTTGGTAATAACCGGTGTGTCATCATTCTCGTCTTTACAAGCTGCAAATACAATTGCTAAACAGCCTATTAGCCATAATCCTTTGGTTAATTTCATTTTTCTCATTTTTTAATCACCACAAAGGTAGTGCTTAAAAAATATGATGAATACCCCCTTCGATTAAACTTTATTTAACCCTGACACAATCGTATTTTTGCATCAACATAATCAAAAACAAATTCAGAATAATTTTATAACATGAGAAAAGAATCCAAAAAATTTTTAAAAGAGTATTTAAATAATGCTTCCCCTACCGGGCATGAACATTCCGGCCAGCAACTTTGGTTGGATTATATTAAACCGTATACCGACGATTATATTGTGGACACCTATGGCACAGCTGTAGGAGTTGTAAATCCCGGTAAAAATTATAAGGTAGTTATCGAAGCACATGCGGATGAAATAGCCTGGTTTGTAAATTATATTACCCCCGAGGGTTATATTTATGTGATACGTAACGGAGGTTCCGACCACCAGATAGCCCCGAGTATGAGGGTAAATATTCATGGAAAAAAAGGGATTGTAAAGGGATTGTTTGGATGGCCAGCCATCCATGTTCGTGAACCAGCCAAAGAAGAACATGCCACCCTTAAAAATATTTTTATTGATTGTGGAGCCAAAAATAAAGAGGAAGTTTTGGAAATGGGAATCCAGATAGGTTCAGTTATAACCTTTGTGGACGAAATGATGGAACTGAATAAAGATTATATTGTAGGCCGTGCATTGGACAACCGAATAGGTGGATTTATGATAGCCGAAGTAGCCCGACTGCTTAAAGAAAATAAAAAGAAATTGCCATATACATTATACATTGTCAATTCCGTTCAGGAAGAGATAGGATTACGGGGTGCCGAAATGATTTCGAGAAGGCTAAAACCAGATGTGGCCATAGTAACCGATGTAACCCATGATACCACCAGCCCTATGTATAACAAAAAAGAACAGGGAGATATAGCTTGCGGTAAAGGGCCAACCCTAACCATAGGGCCGGCAGTTCACAATAATGTTTTGAAAATGCTGGAAGATGTGGCCGAAAAGAATAAAATACCCTACCAAAGGCATGCTACTTCGCGCAGCACCGGAACCGATACCGACATGTTTGCCTATTCTGCCGAAGGTGTTGCATCGGCCTTGATTTCCCTTCCTTTAAAATATATGCATACAAC
Source organism: Bacteroidia bacterium (assembly GCA_046154525.1). Taxonomy (GTDB): domain Bacteria; phylum Bacteroidota; class Bacteroidia; order NS11-12g; family UBA9320; genus JABWCE01. Next base: position 1,379 of record JBJXDS010000127.1, on the reverse strand, counting down.
GGTAGAAACAGTGCATAAGGATGATGTGGACAACGTTATTAAACTTATGTATGAAACCTTGCTGCAGCTAAAAGCCGGGCATGATTTTAGGTATATTAAATAATTTTGGAATTAAGCCTTCGCTTAAAGCGAAGGTTTACTTTTCTATTGCCCGGCAGGTTTGTAATATTTTAATGCTTCCGGCATATTTTTATTCAAATCGTTAATCCTTTTTTCATCAGATGGATGGGTACTTAATAACAGAGGAGGTTTACTTGCACCCAATTTGCTCATCCGTTCCCAAAATAATGGGGCCTGCTTTGGGTCGTATCCTGCCATTGCCATAAATACCAGTCCCATTCTATCGGCCTCACTTTCATGTTTTCGTGAATAAGGTAACATAACACCTAAATTAGCTCCTACCCCATATGCTAATTGAAATAACTGACGGGTTTCTTCTGGTTTTCTTACAGTAGCTACATCCAATGCTACCCCACCCAATTGCAACAACAATCCCTGACTCATTCTTTCGTTACCATGGCGGGCCATGGCATGAGCTATTTCATGGCCCATAACTACGGCTATTCCTGCTTCGTCTTTACAAACCGATAATATCCCGGTATAAAAAACTACTTTTCCACCTGGCATGCACCATGCATTAACAGTAGGATCGTCAATTACTTTAAACTCCCAATTATAGTTGGCTATCCGTTTTGAATATCCATTAGCGTTCATATATTCAGATACAGATTTGGCTATTTTTTCACCTACACGCCTCACACTTTCGGCATTGGCTCCAGTATTTACAACTTTACTTTGCGCCAATACCTCATTATAACTTGTAAGGGCCATGGCCATCAAATCTTTTTCAGGCAATAAATGGGTTTGACGACGGCCAGTAATTGGCACCTTTGAACAACTTTGAAATAATATAATGACCGATAATAAAACTAAAATGGAGGTGACTTTTTTCATACCCTATAAATAATTTTACAAAAATGGTGAATAGTTTGGAAAATGGGTTGTATAATTTTATGAAAAAATTATACAATTAATTATGGAAACATTAGAGTTTTAGAAACTACAATTGAGAAAAAATATCCTTTGTTGATTTTTTTATCGGCAGTATTCGGCTATCATTTCAATGGCCTTGCCATATTTAAATTCCCTAGCTTTTTCAAAATCGGAGCAGGCCCGTTGCAATTTTTTATTATTCTCCCTTATTATTTTCTTATTTTTTGCAGTTTTAAATGAAGCCTTAATAATACCACTACTGTTAAGATGGGCTATGCCACGGTAATAATAACCTTCACCATTGGCTGGTTGCAAGCCTATAGCCAAATTAAAATTAAAAATGGCTTCATCATATTTATCCTGTTCCAAAAAACAAATACCCCGAT
>JBJXDS010000126.1:0-2770 GCA_046154525.1 Bacteroidia bacterium | reverse complement strand
CTTTGATGGGTTTCGATGTATACGAAACTCTTATTAAAATTACCGGGATAGATGACGTTGGAATTGTTAGTAGAATAACAGATATAATTTCCAAAGATTTAAAGGTAAATATGAAAAGTATTTCCTTCGAATCACATGATGGAACTTTTGAAGGAAAATTAGCAGTTTACCTTACTGATACCTCTCATTTACAAGTATTGATGGATGGCATAAAATCCATTGACCCTTATATAAATGTTACCCGCCATAGTGTTGATTAATTGAGGGTAACTATTATAACAATACCTATATTTTTGAAACCCTGCAATGGATAGCAATTTAGCTTTAGTAAAAGACGAGGTAAAAAAAATATTTACTGATTTTCTTGAAAAGAAGGGGCAACGGAAAACCCCTGAGCGATATGCTATATTAGATGAGATCTACAGTAAAAAAGCCCACTTTGATGTGGACACGCTTTTTATTCAAATGAAAAACCGCAACTATCAGGTGAGCAGGGCTACGGTTTATAATACATTGGATTTATTGATGGAATGCGGATTGGTTGTAAAACACCAGTTTGGGCAAAACCTGGCACAGTTTGAACAAGCTTATGGTTACAAACAGCACGACCACATGATATGCCAGCTTTGCGGAAAAGTTACAGAGTTTTGCGATCCCCGTATAGCTCAAACGGAAATAATGATGGGGGGATTATTAAATTTTGATATAACCCATCATTCCCTTAATTTATTCGGGATGCCAAAAGTGGATGATAAAGGTATTTGTTTGAATTGTGATAATGTGGTGTCAACTTAAAAGAACCGGAACATAGAACTCAGAAAGTAGAACTCAGAAGGCAAGCATGATAGTTTCAGGAGTAAGGTCAAAGAAAATCCTTTCAGAAGTAATATTTGAAAAATGCCCGAATTGCAAAAGCCAGAATTCGATGCAATTAAGTGTAATACAAAAATATGTACATGCTTTTTGGATACCCTTTTTTCCTTTTGGTAAAACAGGAATTAGCGAATGTTTACATTGCAGGCAAGTTTTAAAATTAAAGGAAATGCCTGATTTTTTCAGGGAAGAGTATAAAAATATTAAGGCAAAAAGCAGAACACCAATTTATACCTTTACAGGGGTAATAGTTTTATTTCTTTTTCTTTCTTTTCTTACTTATGAAAGTGGTAAGGATGAGAAAAAGAATAAATTACTAATTAATTCCGCGCAAAAAGGGGATGTTTATAGAGTAAGGACTGAAGACTTTGATTATACCCTGATGAAAGTGGAACGGGTAAATAGAGATACAGTGTTTGTTTTAAAAAGCGAATTACAAGCAGATAAAATTAGCGAAATTTCAAAAATTGAAGAAAAAGGTGAAGAAGCCTATCAAACTGAAATATCAACTTATACAAAAAATGAATTGGTAAAAATGATAGAAGAGGGGGAGATTTTTAATGTGGAGAGAAAATAACTTAGAGCAACGAACATAGAACTATAAAAAATGGTAGATGTATTATTGGGCCTTCAATGGGGCGACGAAGGAAAAGGGAAAATAGCCGATTATTTAACGCCAAACTATGATATAGTGGCCAGGTTTCAGGGTGGGCCAAATGCAGGTCATTCTCTGCACTTTAATGGTCAAAAATTTGTACTGAACACAATACCATCAGGTATTTTCAGGGATAATTGTTTGAATGTAATTGGCAACGGAGTAGTAGCCGACCCGGTTCGTTTGCAAGGCGAGATAGAAAAATTGATTGCGGCAGGAGTTGACGTAAAAAGCAAATTGCTAATTTCAAAAAAAGCACACATCATTTTACCGACCCACCGCATATTGGATGCTGCCAATGAAGCCTCCAAAGGCGATAAAAAAATAGGAAGCACCTTGCGGGGAATTGGCCCAACCTATATGGATAAAACCGGTAGAAATGGATTGAGAATTGGAGATATTATTTCGCCTAATTTTAATACCCATTATAAAGAACTGGTTCAAAAACACATGAAACTTATCCATAATTTTGGATATTCCGATTTTGATTTGCCCGATTTGGAAACACCATTTTTTGAAGCCCTTGATTTTTTAAGGGGTTATAAACTGATAGACAGCGAATATTATTTAAACCAGGCCCTTAAAGCCGGAAAAAAAATATTGGCTGAAGGAGCTCAGGGAAGTTTGTTGGATATTGATTTTGGGTCGTATCCTTTTGTTACAAGTAGCAGCACCACTGCCGGTGGAGTTTGCACAGGTTTGGGCATTCCTCCGGGAGCTATTAATAAAGTGATAGGAATTTTTAAAGCCTATTGCACACGGGTTGGTAGCGGCCCTTTCCCTACAGAACTGCATGATGCTATGGGTGAACAACTAAGGCAACAGGGTTTTGAGTTTGGGGCTACCACCGGACGACCAAGGCGGACAGGTTGGCTGGATTTACCGGCTTTGCATTATTCGGTAATGATAAATGGGGTAAATGAATTGGTGATGATGAAAAGCGATGTGCTTAGCGGATTGGATGAAGTGAAAGTCTGCACAAGTTATAAAGTGGATGGAGTAGAAACCAATCAAATGCCTTTTGATGTTTGCGATGCCATTATCGAACCTATTTATGAATCTTTCCCAGGTTGGCAGGATGATTTAACCAAAATGCGAAAGTTTGATGAATTGCCAGCATCGTTTAAAAGTTATTGCCACGAAATTTCAAAACGATCCGATTGTAAAATAAATATTATTTCGGTAGGACCTGACAGGGAAGAAACGATTCCTTGTTAGGATTTTAAAATTATTTGTCATTTT
>JBJXDS010000125.1:0-3880 GCA_046154525.1 Bacteroidia bacterium | reverse complement strand
GTGTTTTTTGCTGTCCAATTCTAATGGATTGGTTTTTGATAATGTTAAATTCTAAAAAAGCATCTCTCAAAATACCGCCTTGCTCCGGGGCTCGGGGGTCAATCATTAATTCATAACCAATAAATTTATTGATATCTCCTTTTGCAGTTAGTCTCGCCCTTAATATTCTAAAACCATCCGGATCACGAATCGAATCGCCGTTGGTATTAAATTCATTAAGGTAATGAACCTGCACCATTCCTGAAATTTTTGGTTTGTATTTATTTTTTTTGGTAGTATCTGATGAATTGTAATTTTGTGCCAGACAATTGCTTGTATAGCTAAGAAGAACAAAAAGATAAATACAATTTTTCATATTCTAAAAAAATTATTTTAAAACGGTAAGAACACCTTTACCAATCATTCGGCCTTTTTTGTCTTTTATTACATAATAATAGTTATTGGAACTTAGACCATCCAAATTTAAAGTGACTTTTTTATTTTGAAATGATACTTTTTTTAATAACTCGCCCCATCTATTATAGAGTTCAACTGAATAAATATTAAAACTTTGACTTTCAAAAGTAACAAAATTATTGGCCGGATTGGGATAGACCAAAACCGTATTTATAATGGCTTTTGCTTCCTTAATCCCTGATAGGCAAAAGAAATTGTTCGACTCCTTGAATGTTGGAGTTTCAATGCCTGTAAATTTTCCTGTTCCATTGGGGCAGCGGCCTCTGGATACATCTTCATACTGCTGGGTATAATTAATGCTATCAATTATTGCTCCTTTGGGATTGCTCAAAACCACTTGTCCATTACCTCCCGATAAGGTAAATCCACAATGGGTATACTTGGCCGTGGTTTTTAAATCATCGGCCCAAAGCATTAAATAGGCATTAGGAGCTATAGTGGTATTTACATCAAATGCATATTTTTTTAAACTGGAAACATCATTCGATAAATAGTAACCTGTAAGGTTCAAGGTTCGGTTGGTATTATTATAAAGTTCAATCCAATCGCTGTATATGCCGTATTCGTTTATATCGCTCTTATCGTTTATGGCCAAAAATTCATTAATAACTAAATCAACTTTTTTTATTGTATCGGTTGGAATTTCCAAGGTGTGAAATTCATGTTCGGCCCTTTCTGGTGAAAACATGCCTGCATTGGCATTCTCAGCATAAATGTAATATTTCATACTGGCAGCCGTCATTGTTAACAACACACCATACACATTGTCATTAGCATTGCCATCACCATGTTTGCCATCATCCAACATTTGTAATTTTTCAAATTTTTTAGTTTCATCAAATTTGTAGTTAAAAAAAACGACATCCATTTTAGTATTGGTAACCGAAGCTACAAAATTAACCGGGGCATTGTAAGCCGGAACAGTTGGATTGGCGGTAATTGAAGAAATAACAGGAGGGGTTTGGGTAAAATCGGTTGTTGATTTTAGATAAATGGATCGCGCCTCCATCAAAGTACTAATACCTGGAACTGAGTATGAACCAATATTTACATTCGTATTCATCGCGTTTTTAAATTGGGAATATCTGAAAAATTTAGTGCTATCAGATTGCAAACTGGTGTCAATTAAATTCTGAAATTGAGTGGCCAAAGCCACATATTGATTGTTGGAAAAGTAATCTTTTATTATGGTGCGGATATGGGCCACGTACATTTTTTTGTAGGTGGCATTGCTCATAACTGCATTTATTAGAGGCCAATCGGTATGAGTATCGTGGTAAAAAGGTATGAACTGCTGCATATTGGCTATGCTAAGAGTTCCCATGCCATTGTTAGGGCTGCCAGCAAAAGGGAAACCTCCAAAGGCCATATTTAAATCCCAAACTATGGGATTGTAACGACCTGTATTATCTTTATATAAATAATAATTTTGGGCAAATGCTCCGGAATAACTGTCGAGATTGATTAATAAATTATTAAAAGCCAGCATCCATATTGCCCTGTCCATATCCATTATGTTTCCTATTCTGCCTGGATAATTGGTAATAGTATCGCATAAATTTACAAAATCATTCCAACCGTTTTTTGATTTTTTTTCATAAAAATCCTTATACAAGAAGCTATCTTTTCCAAGGTATTTTAAATTGCTTTTTACGGTAGGCCCTGGTGTAAGGTTTGGATTTCCTTTCATGAACACATTATTATCAGAATAAAAACGGCTGTTGCAAAACCGTTTATTAATACTTTCAGCATTGGAATAAATGCCAAAATATTTTCCATTAATATAAACTATGGCAAAGTTGGCATTGGGGCAATCCATATAATTTTTTAGAATATTGTAAGCCAAAACCTCCCTAATCATACTTGGGTCAGAGTATGAATTACCCAATTTTATATCTACATACCCCTGAAAATCCTGGTCTTTGTAAGTATTCAGTTCAATATGAATTGGATTTTTTTTAAAGGTTGAATCATAGGAACTATTGCCTTTGTATTTTACCCCTACACTGTCATACTTCAACCCGTTTATTTTTACCCAATCAGCCATTAGATATTTGTCGGAGGTATATTTTAATAAATCCAATTGATAATCCCAATCGGTTTGACTGAACTGAATTTCAATTTTTTGGATGGTATTAATATCATAAAAATTTTGGGCGTTGCTGTTAAAAAAACCAGCTAAAAAAAATAGAATTCCTGTTGCTCTGTAAATCATTATTTAGTTTACGGCAAGTTTAAGGTTTGTTTTACCAAGGTTACTATCCAAAATCTCAAGTGTGTAAATTCCACTTTTAAAACCTGTTGTTTCAATAGATAATTCACCTCGATCCATTTTGATTTTCTGTACTATTCTTCCACTAATATCCAGTAAGCTTAAGACATATTCTCCCGTTGGATTATTAATTTTTAATTTGGTTAAACCCATGGAAGGATTTGGGTAAAGACTGGCAAAACTTACATTTTTTTCAGTTTTAAAAATGGAAGCTGGGCAATCAGAACAAGACGAAAAACATACTTCACTTAAAACGGTATCGCTTGTAACTTTAATATTTCGTCTCCCACCAGAATTAACACATGAACCGGTAATGGTTTCAAATTTATTTTCCTCGGCTCCGTTCAAAAATTTGAAGGTAATATTTACCGAATCTATATAAGTCACATATTCATGAACTTTATTTCCAAAGCTATACATAAATGATGACGTGGCAGTATTCCAATTTTGAAAACTACCTGCCACATGAATACCCTTGCCATCTACTGCAAACTGATTTTGCACATCCACCACAAATTTTACCATTTTTTTTCCGGATGGAGCGTTCCCGCCAAATAAAAATACAGGCAGTAAAGTTACTTCATCACTTAGAGAGTCTATGTAAATCCAACGGTTATCATTAAAATCGTATCCCACTCTTGATTTTTCAGGCACAAACTCTACTTCATAAAACATATCTCCATTTACAAATTTATATTCGTACTTACGAAATGCAGGAATTGTAACTTCTATGCTATAAATATTGGTTCCGGTTTCTTTGGATAATTCTGTGGCTTTAGAATCCCAATCTTTTGGGTAGCCAGCTTCGGTTTGAAAATCGCCGGAGATGTGAACCCCATTAGGGCTTATTTCTAGGCCGGTCATATCCACCGAAAATATTACTTTTTTAGCAAATACCCATCCAGAGTTAAGTATTAAGATTGATACTATGAGTTTTTTAAACATAATTTTTATTTTATTAAATTGAATTTTATGGTACCTAACATGTGACTTTTAGAGTAAATTTTTACAAAATAAACCCCGCTCCCAAAATGAACCATATCTATGTTTTCAAGGTTTTGAGTTTGTAATACAGTTCTTCCATAAACATCGCTTATTATTAATTTGACGTTTTCAATAGTTGAATTATTTAAAACAGTAATAATTCCATTG
>JBJXDS010000124.1:0-6579 GCA_046154525.1 Bacteroidia bacterium | reverse complement strand
CGTTGTTTACGTTGTTAATAAAAAGAACCCAAAATTTAAACAAAGACAAGGATAAATAATGGCAAGGATTGCAGGTATTGATTTACCAAGAAACAAAGTAGGACCGATAGGATTATCATATATTTATGGTATAGGTCGTTTTAATGCCGTAACTATTTTGAACATAGCCGGTGTGGATGTTAACAAAAAAGTTAGTGAATGGAATGATGAGGATTTAACATCGATCCGCCGAATAATTACAGAAGGTCATAAAGTGGAGGGAGAATTGCGTTCGGAAGTTCAAACCAACATTAAACGATTGATGGATATTGGTTGCTACAGAGGCCTTCGTCATAGAAAAGGCCTTCCAGTAAGAGGACAATCTACTAAGAACAACGCCCGTACCCGGAAAGGTAAGCGTAAAACTGTAGCTAACAAAAAGAAAGTAACTAAATAAAAAATATAGGAACCAATTAAATGGCTACAGGAAAAAAAGTTGTTAAAAAAAGGAAAGTAATTATTGAAGCCTATGGTCAGGCGCATATTAAAGCCTCTTTCAATAATATTATTATATCCATAACCAACAATCAGGGACAAGTTATATCTTGGTCAAGTGCTGGTAAAATGGGCTTTAGGGGTTCAAAGAAAAATACACCTTATGCCGGCCAGGTCTCAAGTCAAGATTGCTGCAAAGTGGCAACTGATCTTGGAGTAAAAAAAGTAGATGTGTTTGTAAAGGGACCAGGAGCAGGACGTGAATCTGCGATAAGAACATTACAAGCTGCAGGGCTTGAAGTAATGTCGATTAAAGATATAACGCCATTACCTCACAACGGATGTCGTCCACCTAAAAGAAGAAGAGTTTAACCATTTTAGATTTTAAAATTACGGTTTTAGATTTAGAATTTAATAAAGTATAATAAGAAATGGCAAGATATACAGGACCAAAATCCAAAATAGCCCGACGTTTTAAAGAGCCGATATTCGGTCCAGATAAAGCATTGGACAAAAAAAATTACAAGCCCGGAATGCACGGAAATTCCCGTCGTCGTTCCAAGCAATCGGAGTATGCTATTCAGCTTGGTGAAAAACAAAAAGCAAAATATACCTACGGGGTGTTGGAGCGTCAGTTTGCTAACCTATTTGATAAAGCTGCACGTAAACACGGTATTACAGGCGAAAATCTTCTAAAGTTTTTGGAAGCTCGATTGGATAATACATGCTTCCGCTTAGGATTATCCCCAACAAGGGATGGTGCCCGTCAGTTGGTATCGCACAAGCATATTTTAGTAAATGGAAATTTATTAAACATTCCTTCATACCAGTTGAAACCTGGAGATACGATTACCGTAAGAGAGCAATCACGGTCATTGGAAAATGTAAATAATTCGTTAGCCCGCCGAAAAGCTTTTAACTGGCTGCAATGGGATGCTACCAATTATCAGGGAACATTTTTAGCCTTACCTGAGCGTGAGGATATTCCAGAGAAAATAAAAGAACAACTTATCGTTGAACTTTATTCAAAATAGTAATTAAACGAACAAAAAAAGAAATATGTCAATATTAGCATTTCAAAGACCAGATAAGGTTATAATGCATAAAGAAACAGACTTTTACGGTTTGTTTGAGTTTCGTCCTTTAGAAAAAGGATACGGTGTAACCATTGGTAACTCGCTTCGCAGGATATTATTATCCTCATTAGAAGGATATGCCATTACATCTATTAAAATGCCTGGTGTTGACCATGAGTTCAGCAGTATGAAAGGTGTGGTGGAAGATGTTACCGAAATAATCCTCAATTTAAAACAAGTACGTTTTAAAAAAATAGGTGGAGGTAGTAATTCTGAAAAGGTTTATATTAATCTGAAAGGCCAAGAGCAATTTACAGCCGGTGATATCAGCCGTTTTTCTTCTATGTTCGAAATACTGAATCCTGATTTGGTAATTTGCAACATGGAGCAATTTGTAAATTATGAATTGGAAATGGTTATAGACAAAGGTCGCGGATATGTTCCGGCTGAAGAAAACCTTCCTAATGATGCAGCTATCGGATTAATTCCTGTGGATTCTATCTACACTCCTGTGAAAAACGTTAAGTTCAGTGTAGAGGATTATCGTGTTGAAGGGAGAACGGATTATGAAAAATTGATGATTGAAATTGCAACCGATGGTTCCATCAATCCTGAAAATGCACTTAAAGAAGCTGCCAAAATATTAATTCAACATTATTTATTATTCTCGGATGATAACATGTTATTGGATACGCAAGTAAAATCAAAAGCTCAGGAAGTAGATGAAAATTTACTACAAATGCGTAAGATTCTTAAAACCCCATTGTCTGACCTTGATCTTTCGGTAAGAGCATACAACTGTTTGAAAGCTGCTGAAATCAGAACCCTTGGTGAGTTGGTAAGTTTCCATATCGAAGACCTTCTGAAATTTAGAAACTTTGGTAAAAAATCATTGACTGAATTGGAAGAATTTGTTCGTGAGAAAGGCTTAAACTTTGGAATGGACGTTGCAAAATATAACCTAAACGAAGACTAAATAAGAGATGAGACACGGAAATAAAATAAATCATTTAGGCAGAACTACCAGTCACAGGCATGCTATGTTATCAAACATGGCTACCTCACTTATCATTACCAAACGCATCACTACAACTGTAGCTAAAGCTAAAGAATTACGTAAGTATATTGAGCCGTTGGTAACCAAAGCTAAAGATGACAGCACCCATAGCCGCAGGATTGTTTTTGGCTATTTGCAAAATAAAGAAGGAGTAAAAGAACTTTTTGGGAATGTAGCTAATAAAGTGGCCGACAGACCGGGAGGATATACCCGCATATTAAAAATAGGAAACCGTTTGGGTGATAATGCCGAAATGTGTATGATGGAGTTTGTTGATTTTAACGAACTATTGGGTGGCGGAAAATTAGTAGCTAAAGAAAGTGCTACTACCAAACGTACCCGTCGTGGAAGTTCGAAAAAGGAAGGTGCAGATACTACAACACCTGTTGCCAAAGCACCTAAAATGACCCCGGTTGTTGCTGCCCCAGTAGCCGACGAAGAAATACAAGAAGTGGAAGTGATAGATGAAGTGGAGACACCTGAAGTAGTTGCCGCTAACGAAGAGGCAGAAGTAGTAGAAGCTGAAGTGGAAGAAGTTCCTGAAGTGGAATTTGTAGCAGAAGCCAATACACCTGAAGCAGAGTTTGTACCTGAAGCTGAAACAGAAGTAACTGAAGAACCAGCTGCAAAAGCAGAAGGTGAAGAAAAGCCAAAAACAGAAGAATAATTTTTTAAAATATTTATAAAATAGAAAAGGGGCTTCGGCCTCTTTTTTTATGTAATAGACCGAGCAGAAAAGATTCATTGGTGAGTTTGTAGAATTACCTCGTATATTCTTCATGACCGAAATATGAACTCCCCATGAAATTAACTATAAAAAAAATCAAATGAAAAGGACCATATTGCGATACACTTAACCCAACATAATGATGAAAAGAATTTTACTTTTTTTATTTTTATTAACAGGCATCATCAGCCTTTCGGCGCAAAACTTTCATTGGGCTCGAACCATGGGTGGAAGTTCAAATGATTTGGCCCGTTGGGTAGCAAACGATCTTTCGGGAAACACCTATATAACAGGTACATTTAGTGAAACAGCAGATTTTGATCCGGGTAGTGCTTCGTTTAACATCAGTTCGGCTGGAATGATTGATATTTTTATAGCCAAACTGGATGGCCAGGGTAATTTTTTATGGGCAAAAAATATAGGGGCTGCGGGAAATGAAGAGGTGCGATCTATTACAACAGATGCGTCCGGCAATATTATACTAACTGGTTATTTTGATGGTACAGTAGATTTTAATCCCGGCTCAGGTAGTTTTAAATTAACTGCCACAGGTGCTGATATGTTTGTTTTGAAGTTGGATGGTCAGGGTAATTTTATTTGGGCCATTAAGGCCGGGGGAAGCAGCTCAGATATAGGCTTGGGAATAGCGGTTGACCGGAAGAAGAATGTGTATGTAACAGGAGTATATTTCAATACCGTTGATTTTGACCCCGGGCCTTCTAACGCCTATCTTACTTCGATAGGAAGTAGTGATGTTTTTATTTCGAAGTATGATTCTGCTGGTGGTTTTTTGTGGGCTAAAAGTGTAGGGGATACAGGTATTGAATGGGGAAATGCCATTGCGGTAGATTCCGTTGGAAATGTTTTTGTTACGGGGCAGTTTCAAAAGGCAGTAGATTTTGACCCGGGAATTAGCAAACATTATATAGCTACTATTGGTTTTGCCGATGCATTTATATTAAAACTAAACTCATCGGGAGGTTTTGAATGGGCAAAAAAAATTGGTGGAACAGCAGGTGGTAGTACCGGTACCATGGGTTTTTCAATAGCTGTGAACCGAAAAGGGCAAGTATATAGTACCGGAACATTTATTGGTACTATTGATTTTGACCCTGGTACAGCTAAATCTGAACTGACTTCGGCAGGATTGGCCAAAGATGTTTATGTTTTAAAATTAGAAAATAACGGGGAATTTGCCTGGGCCAAAAAATTTGGTGCCTCCTTGGAGGAGGATGTCCGTTCAGTAGTGGTAGACATGACAGGGAATGTATATCTTACTGGATCGTTCCAAACGACTTTAACTTTTGGGGCAACTATGCTTAAATCCAATGGTACGCTTGATGTTTTTGTAGTGGCCTTTGATGATGCCGGAAATTTTAAATGGGGCCAAAACTTTGGAGGTACGGGAGTAGATTTTGGTTATGCATCCAGTGTGGATGCCTGGGGAAATGTATTTACCACAGGCACGTTTTCAGGTACAGTTGATTTTGATCCAAGTGCTACCATTTTATCATTAGCTACAAAAGGTGCCACTGATGCATTTGTTACCAAATTGTCGCCCAAATCGGTTGATATTAAAAATATAGCAGCGCCCCATTTTAGCATTTGTCCCAATCCATCGCCAGGTAAGTTTACAATAACCAATAATATTGAGATTAGCGAAATAGAACTGTTTAATTCGTTAGGGCAATCCATTTTAAAAATGTATCCCGATGAAAAAAATGTTGTACTTAATGTGACTCAATATGGCTTATATTTTATAAAATTAACGGTGGATAATTCTATTTTTACTAAAAAAATAATGGTAGAATAGATTGTTTTTTTTACCCGAAAATTAGAAAGACAAAACATTGGCATATCTGCACATTATTTGTTATATAGTTTAAGTGTTATGGGGGTGCAGGAAAAATAATCTTACTCATCTATTAATTTTTTAAATGGCAGTTTTTTAAAAAAAAAAATGTATTTTCTATTTTTACAGCAGCCTGCAAATCGGTGGAAAAGTAAAACACATAATCTTGATCAGTTTCTATTGTATTAATCCCCCCATATCCTTTAATTTTGTAAACCTATTATGCAAACCACAAGTCAACTTCAACCCGAGACTGTTACTGATTTTCTTCCCTTAAAAGGAACTGATTTTATAGAGTTTTATGTAGGCAATGCCAAGCAGGCCGCCCATTTTTATAAAACTGCTTTTGGGTTTCAGAGTTTGGCGTATGCTGGTCCTGAAACCGGCGTAAAAGACAGGTCCTCGTATGTTTTGATACAAGGAAAAATGCGGATAATGCTTACCACCCCTTTAAAATCGGACCATGCCATAAACCAGCACATACAAAAACATGGAGATGGAGTTCATTCATTGGCCCTATGGGTGGATGATGCATATGATGCCTTTGAGCAAACGGTAAAACGTGGCGCAAAAATTTATATGGAACCCAAAACTTTAAAAGACGAAAATGGTGAAGTAAGAATGAGTGGAATTCATACCTATGGTGATACGGTTCATTTATTTGTAGAACGGAAAAACTACACCGGGCCTTTTATGCCGGGGTTTGTGAAATGGGAAAGCACCTATAACCCAACCGAAGTGGGTTTGTTATATGTAGACCATTGTGTGGGAAATGTGGATTGGAACCAGATGAACCCCTGGGTTAAGTTTTATGAAGAAGTGATGGGTTTTAAAAATATTTTAAGTTTTGATGATAAGGATATTTCTACCGAGTACTCGGCCCTTATGAGTAAGGTAATGAGCAATGGAAACGGGTATGTAAAATTCCCCATAAACGAACCTGCAGAGGGTAAAAAGAAATCGCAGGTGGAAGAATACCTTGATTTTTATGAAGGAGAGGGAGTGCAACACATTGCAGTTGCAACGGCTGATATTGTGGATACTGTTACAAAATTGAAAAGCAGAGGTATTGAATTTTTAACAATTCCTACATCTTATTATGACGAATTGCAGGATCGGGTAGGGAAAATAGATGAAGATATAGAACCATTAAAACAATTAGGAATATTGGTGGATAGGGATGATGAGGGGTATTTATTACAAATATTTACCAAACCGGTGGAAGATCGGCCTACGTTGTTTTTTGAAATAATACAACGCAAGGGTGCTAAATCTTTTGGTAAAGGCAATTTTAAAGCCTTGTTTGAATCCATAGAGTTGGAGCAGGCCAAAAGGGGAAATTTATAATTTTAATAATGGCTATTGGCGGCGGCCGAAGGCCGCCGCCCAAAAC
>JBJXDS010000123.1:0-4120 GCA_046154525.1 Bacteroidia bacterium | reverse complement strand
ATTTATACTATTATATTTCAATCTATTATATATTTGGCACACCATTTGAAAATGAATAATTGTAAATTAAAAGTTTACGATCAACCTAATTATTGAATTATGAATATTTATGTTAAGATTAGAAAATTAATTTTTCTATCTCTCTTGAGTTTATTTTGCCAATCTTCAATGGCAGCGGCTAGGTATTGGATTGCAACTACAACCGCCAACTGGAATTCAACTGCTAATTGGTCCACCTCATCTGGAGGGTCAGGAGGAGCAAGTGTTCCAAGTTCAACCGATGATGTTTATTTTAATAGTGCACGTAATGGAAATTGCACCATTGACGCCACAGTTAGCATTAATGGTATGGATATAGGCGGCTATTCAGGTGCCATTACTAATACAAACTATGCATTTACTGTATCTGCCAATAATTACCTCACCCAAAGCTCAGGTACTTTTAATGGCGGAAGTTCTAACATCACAATAAATGCACGACTAAGTATTTCTGGAGGAACCTTTAATTGCGGGAGTGGAACGGTGGATATTAATGGTACAGGATTTTATCTTTCAGGAGGAACTTTTACTGCTACTTCAGGAAGCATGTATGTTTCAAACTACTGGAATCATTCAGCTGGAACATTTACACATAATAATGGAACAGTTGTTTTTGATGGTACCAATCAAGCACCCATCTATATGGTTGGAAACGTGGAGAGTTTCTATAATGTAATCATAAATAGAACGAGTGGAGGATATCTTTATATGTATGCCACCAACGATAAAATGCTTATTAACGGAAATTTAAATTTAACAAATGGTGCAGTTTATTCATGGAATGGTGGCTCTAATAAGATTTTGGAGGTACTTGGAAACGTAACGGTAGCAAGCACATTTACTATAACGGGCGTTGAAATTACTCTTAAATTTTCAGGAACCGCCACTCAATATTTTGATTTAACTGGGGCTACCTCGGTATATGATGGAAAAATAGAAATAAACAAATCATCTGGTTCGGTTATTTTATCTTCCAATCTAACTATGAACGCCTCAGGACAGGATTTAAATTTGGCTTCCGGAACTTTAAATTTAAATGGATATACTTTAACTAACTCTACTGCTACCACAAATTGTTCAGGCACATTTGCTGTTTCAGGCACAGGTACTTTGAGCAATTATGCCTGGGCACAAACCTCTGGGGCTGCTGCCTTTAGTGTTACCGGGGCTTCTAATTTTAGTATTAATAATAATTTTTCTATTTCTCAAGGTACCTTTTCAGCAGGAACGGCTACCACATTTGATGTTAATGGTAATTTTACTCTTACAGGGGGAACTTTCACAGCACCTTCCGGCACTATGTATTTAAGCGGCAATTGGAATCATAATACAGGAGGAGCTTTTAATCCTAACAATGGGACCGTGTGTTTTGATGGTGCTGTAAATTCTATTATATATATGATTAGTAATCTAGAAACTTTTTATAGTTTAACTGTTAATAAAAATTCTAGTTACTACCTTACTATGTATTTAACAAACGATAGAATTCTTGTTAATGGAAATTTAAATTTAACCAACGGTGCAGTTTATTCATGGAATGGTGGACAAAATAAAATTTTGGAAGTGCTTGGAAATGTAACTGTAGCAAATACATTTACTGGTACTGGAACTGAAATTACCCTTAAATTTTCAGGATCCGCCACTCAATATTTCGATTTAACTGGTGCCACGGCTGTTTATGATGGTAAAATAGAAATTAACAAATCATCAGCATCGGTTATTTTATCTTCCAATCTTACCATGAATGCCTCAGGACAGGATTTAAATTTGGCTTCAGGAACTTTAAATTTAAATGGATATACATTAACCAACTCTACAGCTACCACTAATTGTTCAGGCACATTTGCTGTTTCAGGCACCGGTACTTTTAGTAATTATGTTTGGTCACAGGTATCAGGGGCAGCCGCTTTTAGTGTTACTGGAGCATCTGATTTTAGTATTAATAATAATTTTTCTATCTCTCAGGGAACCTTTTCAGCAGGAACGGCTACCACATTTGATGTTAATGGTAATTTTACTCTTACAGGGGGAACTTTCACAGCACCTTCTGGCACTATGTATTTAAGTGGTAATTGGGATCATAATACGGGAGGAACTTTTAATCATAACAATGGGACAGTTTGTTTTGATGGTAGTGGCAATTCTGTTATCTATATGATTAGTAATTTAGAAACCTTTTATAGTTTAACTATCAATAAAACGACTAGTTATTACCTCATGATGTATGTAACAAACGATAGAATTATCGTTAACGGAAATTTAAATTTAACCAATGGCGCCTTATACTCGTGGAATGGTGGACAGGCAAAGATTTTAGAAGTGCTTGGCGACGTAAATGTTTCAAATACATTTGTTCTAACTGGTGAAGAAGTAGCTCTTAATTTCACAGGTTCTACATCCGTTCAAACCTTCACTTTTACAGGTACCACCTCCAGAATTCAAGGCAACATTACGGTGAATAAAACCTCTGGAAAAGTAAATCTTGGTTCAGGCGTTACGATTTATACAGCCAAATCTTTAACTGTCACCGCAGGTACCCTAAATTGTTTAAATCAAGTAGTGTCAGGCCCAACATTTACATTAGCCTCAGGAGCCACTTTAGAATTAGGTTCCACAGGTGGCATAGCCAGTTCAGGTGCTACCGGAAATATTCAAACTACCACACGAACTTTTAATTCAGGATCCTTTTATGTTTATAGTGGAATTTCAGGGGCTCAAGTTACCGGAACAGGTTTACCTTCAACAATAGCTGGGCTAACGATTAATAATTCTTCAGGCGTTTCATTAACAGCATCTGAAACTATTAACACGCTTTTTACTCTTACCAACGGAAATCTTTCCTTAGGAATTCATAATATAGTGATGGCGTCTGGAAGTTCAATATCTGGCGGAAGTACTTCTTCATTCGTATATACCGGAAGCACAGGTTTTTTAAAATATAATTCTTGTGCTGCTTCCAGCACCAAAACATTCCCTGTAGGCCATACCAATACTTCTGCAGGATACACCCCTCTTGTTATAGTATTTAACTTAGGTCATACCACCGATGATTTTAATGTAATTGCGGTAGATAAGGTAACCGATGATGGAACCCGAACCGGAGCAACTTATACCTCCACAGTAGTAAAAGCCATGTGGTTTATTACCGAAACCACCTCAGGCGGATCTAATGTTAATCTTCAATTTCAATGGAATACCACCGATGAAGGTTCAGGTTTTGATAGAACTTCTTGTAGAATGGCTCACTACAATTCCTCAACGTGGACAAATATTGGAAATTTAGCAAGTGCTAGCGGATCTAATCCTTTTACATTTATCAGTAGTAATTATACTGGAACATTTTCACCTTTTGGAATGAACGGCGGCGGTGGACCGTTGCCTGTAAAGTTTCTCAACATCGATGTTAAAAAAACCGGTAATGACATTATCATTAAATGGGCAACAGCGATAGAAATAAATAATGATTATTTCATAATTGAAAAAAGTTATGATAATCAAAACTTTTTTGAAATTGGAAGAGTGAAAGGTTTTGGCAATAGTCAACAAATACAATCGTATTCTTTTATAGATAATGCTCTCAATAACAATATCAATTATTACAGATTGAAACAGGTGGATTATGATGGTAAATTTGAATATTCAAACGTAGCGGTTTTAAATATTTTAAACCAAAATACTTTTCATAATTTTAGGGCGTTTCCAAATCCTGCAACCAATCAAGTTACTTTAGAAATCTTAAGTTCTAAACTGAGAGATTCAAAATATACAATTTCAGATATTCAAGGTAAAATTTACAATACCTCCTTGTTTTCCAATATTGTTAGTTTAGATTTAACGACTTATCCTAATGGGGTTTACCTCATTAGTTTTTTTAACACTAATGATGAAATAATTTCACATCAAAAATTAATAATAAAAAAGTAAGTATCGCCATAAACTTTATAAAAAAAGGCATATCAATTGATATGTCTTTTTTTTTTAAATTTAGTTTTAAGTCAATAATTCCAAAAACGAGCTAAATCTGCTGATAGTGTCTTATAATTAATTCAATTCAGAATTAACTAGAATTTTCGTTAATAAT
>JBJXDS010000122.1:0-7942 GCA_046154525.1 Bacteroidia bacterium | reverse complement strand
CGCTGCCGAAAGAGTAACCATTGAGTATCTGGATGCAAAAGAAGTACCAGTTTCAAAAATAGAGTATGGATATGACATAAATCATTACCTGATAACCGATACTTATTATGAGTGGAATGAAGTAACCAAAGTTTACGATGTGATTGATAAAATTGAATACACCTACGATGCCAAAGGAAACAAACTAACCGACAGTTATTCAGAATGGAATGCAGGGACAAAGAAATGGGATGTGCTAGATAAATATACCAATCTGTATGACGCTAAGGATAACCAAATACGCAGCCTTTATCAGGAATGGCAGGTCAATAAATTTGTAAACAGCAGCAAAGATTCGTTTACCTACGACTTATCAAATAATATGCATATAAACGTATATGCCGAATGGGATGCTTTGAAAAGCAAGTGGACACCTGTAGAAAAAATTGAAAATACCTACGATAGCAAAAGAAATCAAACATTAAGTATGCGTTATGTTTGGGAGGCTCGAGGAGCGGGTAAATGGGTCAACAGTTATAAAAGCGAATCAAGTTTTGATACAGCCTATGATGTATCGCAATTGATATTGCCTTACGACAAAGAAACAATTGACCTGCATTTTAAAACCAAACATCTGAAAACTTGGGAATACAGTTGGAATAAAGCTACCTCGGTATGGGATAGCGCAGCAACTACTATATATAATTATATATTGCAGGGATCAACTGGAGTTCGACATATTCAAAACAATAGTGGTATTGAGGTTTACCCAAATCCAGCCGACGATAAAGTTTATATAAAAACTCCTAATCATTATGGTGGAATGGAAGTAAAAATTTATGCTTTAGCCGGAAAATTGGTTCAATCAAATGACATGGGAAACCTTGAATTTATTAATATCTCTGATTTAAAAAACGGAATTTATTTTTTGCAAATTAGCGCTGGGCAAAATCTGCTTAGTATTAAAAAGTTGATTGTAAATTAAGGGTTGTCTGTTTCTATCAGCTCAGGCAACGGTTTAAATTCGTCCGAATCTCCAGCAATATCAGGCAACACCCTGTTTAGTAATTTTTCAATTTTAGGAATAAAAAAGAAAAACAAAACCACCCCCATTATATTAAATATCATATGGGCATTGGCTACCTGTCTCTCTATCCCAACATTTCCAGATACATAAACAACCAGAGCTATGAATGGAATAAAAATAAGTAAACCTATAACGATGGTAATAAAATTGAAAAACAAATGAAACAATCCGGTTTTCAAAGCTACCCTGCTGCCTCTTATGGTAGCTAATAGTGTATCGCTGCATGTACCAAGTTCGGCACCAAGCATTACAGCTATTCCGGCAGGTAAGGTCATTAACCCTTTTTTGGCCAGGGTAATAGCCATACCCACAGTAGCCGAAGAAGATTGAATAATTAATGTAACAATAGCACCTGTAACTGCTCCCTTAAAAGGGTTCTCCAAGCCTTTGATCCAATCTACAAAAAATTGCTGGTCCTTAAGCGGCTCCACGGCACGTTCCATCGTATATAATCCAAAGAACAACATCCCAAAAAATAGTAATAATCGCCCTGTATTGGTTACTTTTTCATTTTTACTTCCAACCAAAAGTAATAATCCTATTACCAATGAAATTGGGGAATACTTACCCACATCCATGGCCAGTATCTGGCTGCTAACGGTAGTGCCAATATTTGCTCCCATCACAATACCTATAGCTTGCCTTAATGTTAAGAGTTTACCATTAACCAGCACAATAGTTAGGATAATAACAGCCGATGATGAATCTAAAATAGTGGTGACAATAGCCCCCACAATTACCGCAGAAATATCATTTCCTGCAAAACGGGCTATCCATTTTTGAGCATTTTCACCCGCCCATTCCTTTATAGTTTCTGATAAACTGTTAACAGCATAAAGGAAAAGCACCAGTCCCCCAATAATAGATAATACAATTTCTATAGTGTCCATTTTACAAATTTTTCAAAATTCGCTTTCCAGTATGAAGGAAACATTATCGTGAAGTTTATTTAATAAATCAAAGAGTGATATTTTGAAATCCGTTAAAAAATCTTAATTTTGCAGCCTCTAAAAAAAAGGCGGGATAGCTCAGATGGTTAGAGCGTCGGATTCATAACCCGGAGGTCGGCAGTTCGATCCTGCTTCCCGCTACTGGCTTAAAAAGGTTGATAGAAATATCAACCTTTTTTTTATTTATGAATTGGTTGGGTTGGTTGGAAAAGTTAAAATAGTTAAAATGGTGATTAGTTCTTTAAGCTATAAATACCAATCACCATTTTAACTAATAACCAATTACTTTAATACAAACACCTATCACCATTTTAACCTTTCCAACTTCTTTACTTACTTTTGCAATCAACAATGATGATTAAAAGCAAAGCTCCACTTAGGATTGGTTTGGCCGGAGGAGGCACCGATGTAAGCCCATATTCCGACCTGTACGGTGGTTCAATATTAAATGCAACCATTAATAAATATGCTTATGCCACCATTGAGCCTTTGGAAGACGAAGTGATAGAATTGCATTCTATAGATAAAAATGAATCACTTACCTATCGTTCGGCTTTGAGTTTGGAAGCTGATGGAAATTTAGATTTGCTTAAAGGCGTTTACAACAGGATTGTTAAACAATTTACACTTCAAACTCTTTCATTCAGGCTTACAACTTATGTTGACGCTCCGGCAGGGTCAGGCCTGGGATCAAGTTCCACGTTGGTAGTTGCAATTATTGGAGCATTTGCCGAATGGCTTAACTTGCCTTTGGGCGAATACGATATTGCCCATCTTGCTTTTGAAATAGAAAGAATAGATCTTAATATGGCCGGTGGAAAGCAAGATCAGTATGCGGCTACGTTTGGAGGTTTTAACTTTATGGAGTTTTATAAAGACGATAAAGTAATTGTAAACCCATTACGGATAAAACGGAAATACATTACCGAGCTTCAAAATAATTTGGTGTTGTTTTATACAGGAACCAGTCGTAATTCGAGCAATATTATTGAAGAACAATCGCAAAACATAAAAGATAAATCGGTGGATGCAATCGAAGCTACTCATAGGCTTAAGGAACAATCCATAAAAATGAAAGAAGCCATTTTGATGGGGAAGTTGGACAAAATTGGGGAGATATTACATTTTGGATGGGAACACAAAAAGCAAATAGCCAAAGGTATAAGCAATCCTGAAATAGAAGCCATATATGAGGCGGCATTGAAAGCTGGTTCAAATGGGGGCAAAATATCAGGTGCAGGTGGAGGAGGTTTTATCTTTTTTTATTGCCCCGGAAATACCCGTTTCAAGGTGATTGAAGCCATGAAAGCCTTTAACGGAAGGGTTGAAAATTATGAATTTACCAGTGGTGGCCTATACACTTATACCATTTGATGGGATTATTTCCAGATATATTAATATTGGCAGGGGGATTTGGAACACGATTGCAATCTGTTGTAAAAGATGTACCTAAACCCATGGCGCCCGTGGCAGGAAAACCTTTTTTGGAATGGCTGCTAAATTATCTTGAATTTTTAAAACCTAATAAAATAATTTTAAGCACGGGGTATAAACACGAAACAATAGCAGGATATTTTGGCAATAACTTTAAAAATATTCCAATTGATTACAGCGTTGAAACCGATCCATTAGGAACAGGTGGTGCTATTAAAAGAGCTTTCAATTTTGTGGAATCGCAAAACTTTTTAGTTTTAAATGGTGATACGTTTTTGCAAATAGACCACTTAAACTTTCTTAATTATCATATAAAAAGTAAGGCCTTGTTTTCAATGGCTTTAAAACCTTTGAAAAATCCTACCCGTTATGGAACTGTAGAAACCAGTGGAGAATCCATCAAAAAGTTTAATGAGAAAAATCCCGATTTATCGCAAGGTCTTATCAATACAGGTGTTTACCTGATGAATAAAATGATTATTAGTCATTTTCCTCTACAGGAAAAATTCTCCTTTGAAACCAATTTTATGGAATTGAAAACCGGAGAAATAGAAATGAAGGGTTTTATTACCGACGACTATTTTATAGATATTGGAATACCTGAAGATTATAAAAAAGCAAATGATGAGTTCCCAAACCTTTTTAATTAAATCTGATTCTGCTTTATTTATTGACCGTGACGGGGTAATAAACACACTTCGTGTAGATGATTATGTGAAACAGATTTCAGAATTTGAATTATTGCCTGAAGTAATTCCTGCCCTTGATATCCTTAGACCCCTATTCAAACGCATTTTTATTGTTACCAACCAGCAAGGGATTGGCAAAGGATTAATGGTAAATTCAATTGAAGAAATTCATAATCATTTTTTATCACTATTGCCTTCAAGTATTTATCCCGATAAAATTTACCATTGCCCACATTTAAAAAATGAAAATTGCATTTGCCGCAAACCAAAACCAGGAATGGCCTTGATGGCTAAAAGCGATTTTCCTGAAATTCAACTTTCTAATAGCATAATGATAGGCGACAGCCAAAGCGATATGGATTTTGCTAAAAATTCAGGAATTAAACCTGCTTTAGTTTCTTCAAATAATTCATCCGAATACCCTACTTTTAATAATATTCTTGCTTTTGCCCAAAGTTTAATACAGAATTAACACCCTTCTGTAAAAAATTAATTTTTGAAGCAACCAATTACACGAATTTTGCGTTAGATTTGATAGTAGCTTGAAAAGATTCATTTATATAATATTAATTTTTTTATTTCTTGTTCCTCTAGCACAAGCTACTCATCTAATTGGAGGCTCTATGAGTTACAGGGCTAATGGTCAAAATTCAAAAGGCTTATTTAGTTATACCGTAACCCTAAGTATTTACAGGGATTGTCAGCAATCAACGGTTCAGTTTGATCCAAAAATTAAAATTGGAATATACTACGACAATGCAAAAAAAACCAAATATAAAACCTCTGAGATAAAGCTTATTTCAAAAAAGTTAGTTCAGCCACCGGGAAGTACCAATTGCCCATTTAAACCGAGTGTTTGTATTGAAGAGGCGTTTTATGAAGGAATTATTGAGGTTGACCCCTCTACTATTGGGTATGAATTTACGTTTGAAAAATGTTGCCGAAACATTCAAAATAATATAGAAACTGGATCGGGCGATGGAACGCCAGAGCAAGGCCAAACATACTACTGCCGAATTCCACCCACCAATATCAAAAATAGTTCACCAGTTTTCAAAGGAGTTCCATCGCCTTATATGTGCGCTAATGATACAACTTCATTTCTTAATACTGCTATCGATTCTGACGGGGATTCGTTGGTGTATTACTTTGTAAAACCGTTTGGTGGAGCAAGTAAAAATCTTGCAGATCCAGATCCTCCGGCAACACTAACGCTTAAACCAATAATTTATAATTCAGGGTACAATGAAGATATTCCATTTGGTTCAACAGGCTATTCAAATATTGATCGTTTTAATGGATTAACTCAATATTTTACAACAGTAACTGGAAATTTTGTGGTGGCAATAGAAGTAGCTGAATATAGAAATGGTAAGCTATTAAGCACCGTGAGGCTTGATTTACAAATAATTTTTATTAACTGCCCCCCTAACAAAAAACCATCAATAACCAGTGATAAAGGACGAAATTTCACTATTGAAGCAGGGAGTAAGTTATGTTTTAATGTTATATCAACCGATGACGATAATGATAATTTAAAACTAACACCAAGCGGAAATATTTTTACAGGAGCAGGAAATTGGAAAGGCCCAAAGGCAACCCTATCTGCCAAAACGGGTAAAGGAAGTATTACTTCAGAGTTTTGCTGGCAAACCTCCTGCGAGCAAGCCAACACCAAGCCCTATCAGTTTGCAGTAGGGGTGGAGGATGATGGTTGCCCGGGTAAATACAATGCCGCCAATTTTACAATACTTGTTAACCCATTTATTAGCAACGCATTTATAACTGGTACTAATTCACTTTGCCAAAATGCCATTGCCGATTATAGTGCAAATAATCTGGCTGTAAAGTCCACTTTAGAATGGGAAGCAATAAATGGCATCATATTGAGCGGGCAGGGAACGACTCTTGTTAAAGTTAAATGGACTGGATCAAATCCTGGTAGAGTAAGGCTTAGAGAAACCAGCCAATATTTTTGTAAAGGCGATTGGAAAGAATTTATGGTTGCAATTATTAGCAGCCCACCTTTACCCATAATAACTGGCCCTGATACAGTGTGTTTAGGTGCAAATGGTGAGGATTTTGAAATTTCAAATTTTACATCTGGCCTTTCTGCAAAATGGTTTGCCCAACTTGGAGATATTGTAGTTAATAACAATGATAAATATATTGTGGTTGAGATGTTATATAAAGGCAATCAGGTAATTAAAGTTTTTACTACCAATTCAAGTGGTTGTAAAAGTGATACTGCTTTCAAAAAAGTGAATGTTCGCATGCCTCAACCTGTTATTTTAGGGCCAAGCTCCATTTGTCCAAATGCTAAAAACATAGAATATAATGTTTTTGGCACTTCTAAATCATTGTTTCAATGGTCGGTGGCGGGTGGTAATATTGCTTCAGGAAATAGTAGTTCAAAAGTATTTGTAAATTGGGGAAACGTAGGTTTAGGCGAATTAACGGTTATTGAAACAGATAGGTTTGGCTGTGTTAGTAGCCCTATTAAGTTTAATGTTAACAAAACCTATACGCTTGATGCCGAATTTCCAAAAGGCAAAATGTCGGTGTGTGAATTTGAAAAAGGTGTTCCATATTTTGTTTACCCTGCCAATGGGACAACCTATACCTGGAACATATCTGGCGGATCCATTGTACCTCCAGGCACTACAAATGCCATAAAAGCAAACTGGGGGAAAGCCGGTTTAGGAGTTGTAGAAGTTGTAAGACAAATGTATGATAGCGTTAATAGCCTGCCCTGTGTTAGCCCTCCTTCAAAATTTGATGTAATAATAAACCCGACTCCAAGCGCAAGTGTTATAAATGGAGATTTTGATTTATGCCAACTCGTGGATTCATTAACTTATACACTAAATGGATTTACCAGAAGTAGTTATAAATGGACTATTAATGGCCAAGCAAATAACATTATAGGGCAGGGAACAAAAACCATTAAATTGGCCTGGAATAAACCGGGAACTTTTGTGATTGCGGTGCAGGAACTTTCAAAAGACAGTTGTTGGGGAAATTTAATAGATTCAACAGTTATCGTTCACCCCAAACCAACAGCCAATTTAATACTAGGTGCTGCTATCGTCTGTGACCCTGATTTTTTAAATCGACTTTATTCCATAAATGGGCTAAATAATTCTACATATATGTGGAATGTGAATAATGGCAACATTATAAAAGGAAATGGTAGTGATAGCATAATTGTGAACTGGACCGAAACTGAACCAGCTTGGCTAAAAGTAATTGAAACTTCGGAATTTGGTTGTGTAGGTGATTCTATCTTTAAAGAGGTAATATTAGATAAACTTAATATTGAAATGTTGGTGGTATCAGTAGGTACCCCAGATGATAGAATGGAAATAACATGGAAAGAGCTAAATTCAAAAACATTGCCCCGAACTTTTGAGTTACAAAAAAGAAAAAACGGAGATATTACATGGAAAGATTTAATCACGGTAAACAGTTTTACAAATTATATTGAATATCCTTTAAACACGGATGAAAATCCATTTGACTACCGAGTTAATGTGAAAGACCTTTGTGGGGTAGAAAAAACCACAGATATTCATACCAATATTTGGTTGTGGGGTTCAAAAACTGAAGACCCTTACGCTGTTAAAATGCAATTTACCCCGTATACAGGTTTTAAAAATGGGGTTAGTAAATATGTTTTATACCGAAGTGTAAGTGACTTGCCGGGCGGATACCAACCTTACGATTCATTTTCGGTTCCAAAAGACATGCAATATAACAATGGCTTGGAAGGCTATTTACAATGTTATAGAGTTTTGAGTTAT
>JBJXDS010000121.1:0-11740 GCA_046154525.1 Bacteroidia bacterium | reverse complement strand
AGTGTAAAAAATGGGCAATTTGATGATGATGAAAGTCCTGCCCAGCGCATATTGTTCGAGAATAAAAAATTAAAAAAAAAGTAATAAGTAATGAGTTTAGAAAAATTTCACTATGACAACAAACTCCCAAAATATTTTGCGATAGCATGTATTTTTTGGGGGGCCGTGGGAATGCTTTTGGGGGTAATTGCAGCCTTTCAATTGGCATTTCCGGTTTTGAATTTTAGCGAGTATTTTCCGCATTTAGCATTTGGAAGGCTTCGCCCGGTTCACACCAATGCAGTAATTTTTGCCTTTGTGGGCAATGGTATTTTTACAGGCATTTATTACGCTTTGCCCCGTTTGCTTAAAACCTCCATGTGGAGCAAATCCTTGGGTAGCATTCATTTCTGGGGCTGGCAGTTTATCATTGTTTGTGCTGCCGTTTCATTGCTTATGGGTTTTACAACCGGTAAGGAATATGCCGAACTTGAATGGCCCATTGATATTTTAATCACCCTGATTTGGGTGGTGTTTGGTATCAATATGTTTGGAACAATTTTGACACGCAGGGAAAGGCATTTGTATGTGGCCATTTGGTTTTTCATAGCTTCATGGGTTACAGTGGCTATGCTTCATATTGTTAATTCAGTGGAATTTCCGGTTTCGTTTATGAAAAGCTATTCATGGTATGCGGGAGTTCAGGATGCTTTGGTGCAGTGGTGGTATGGCCATAATGCGGTGGCATTCTTTTTAACCACACCCTATTTAGGATTAATGTATTATTATCTTCCAAAAGCGGCCAATCGCCCTGTGTATTCCTACCGTTTAAGTATCGTCCATTTTTGGAGTTTAATATTTTTATATATCTGGGCAGGTCCTCACCATTTACTCTATACAGCCTTGCCCGATTGGGCCCAGTCGCTTGGAACTGCATTTTCAATAATGCTCATATTGCCAAGTTGGGGCGGTATGCTCAATGGGTTATTTACCCTAAGGGGGGCTTGGGATAAAGTAAGGGAAGATCCCGTTCTCAAGTTTTTTGTAGTAGCTGTAACAGCTTATGGTATGAGCACATTTGAAGGACCAATGATGTCGCTAAAAAGTGTAAATGCCATATCTCATTACAGCGACTGGACCGTAGCCCACGTTCATATAGGGGCCCTGGGTTGGAATGGATTTTTAACCTTTGGAATGATGTATTGGCTGATTCCTAAACTATTTAATACAACATTATACTCACGCAAATTAGCCTCTGCCCATTTTTGGATTGGCACATTGGGTATCCTGTTATATGCTATTCCCATGTATTGGAGTGCTTTCAGGTCTTATTTTATGATGAAAGCCTTTACACCTGAAGGACAATTGCAATACCAGTTTATTGATATTGTTCAAACCATTATTCCTTTTTATACGATGCGGGCTGTTGGTGGAACCATCTTTTTGGTAGGTGTTTTTATTATGATTTATAATTTAATTAAAACTGCCAAAGCCGGTTCATTCCTTGCCACTGAAGAAGCTGAATCTGCACCATTAATTAAAGAATACCAAGCTCCAAAAAATTCAATATGGCATAGTTTTATTGAACGTAAACCTTTGCTATTATTAGTTCTAAGTTTAATTGTAGTAGGAATTGGCGGGATGATAGAATTGATACCAACCTTTTTAGTAAAGGAAAATATCCCAACCATTGCTTCGGTTAAGCCTTATACCCCACTTGAATTGCAGGGAAGAGATATTTATATCCGAGAAGGATGTTACAATTGTCACTCTCAAATGATACGCCCTTTCCGCTAT
The DNA here is from genome assembly GCA_046154525.1 of Bacteroidia bacterium. Taxonomy (GTDB): domain Bacteria; phylum Bacteroidota; class Bacteroidia; order NS11-12g; family UBA9320; genus JABWCE01. Next base: position 9,964 of record JBJXDS010000121.1, on the reverse strand, counting down.
GAAGTAACCCGTTATGGTGAATACTCCAAAGCCGGGGAATTTGTTTATGATCACCCATTTCAGTGGGGTAGTAAACGGACCGGACCCGATTTAGCCCGAATAGGCGGAAAGTATGGTGATGCCTGGCATTTTAATCACATGCTGGAACCAAGTTCTATGGCACCTGGTTCTATTATGCCATCCTATCCTTCATTATTCGAAAACGAAATTGACAAAGGAAGTACCAATTCCAAAATTCATGCCATGCGCAAAATGGGTGTTCCTTACCCCGATAATTATGAAGCTATAGCCAATAAAGAGTTGGAAGCTCAGGCTGGACTTATAGCTGCCGGCTTAAAGGCCAACAAATTGGAAATAGCAAGTGACCGGGAAATTATAGCCATGATAGCCTACTTGCAACGTATAGGAAAAGACATAAAATTAGAACCAAAAAAATAAAATTTATTAAAATGAAACGTAAGTTCCATTTGACCATAATTTAAAAATATAAATAAAATACAAATGAAATTCTCAACATATTTAGAAAAAATAGTAGGTGTAAGTATTTATCCGGTTGTATCCCTCGTGATGTTTGTGGCATTTTTTTCCCTGGTTACATTCTGGATTTTCAGCATTGACAAAAAAAAAATAGAACGGATTGAAAAACTTCCATTGGATTAACAAAAAACAGAATATTAGTATGAAACAGAATATTAAAAAAATTATACTGAGTTGCTTAGCTATCTCTTTGCCCATGATATTAATGGCCCAGGAAACAAACCCTGCAACCAATGGTGAAAAAACATTTAGTATGGATTTTAATTGGATATTACTAAGTATTGCCTTTGTACTTTTAATACCAATTTATATAACAGGAAAAGCTTTTTTGTTTGCATTAAAGGAAAACATCAAAAGAAATGAAACGAAAAGTAACTCAATTAAAAAAGCCGGAATCATAATCTTTTTGCTTGGTTTAGGCCATGCAAGTCAGGCTCAAACTTTTAATACAGTAGATTTTCCAATAGAATGGTTATCCTGGATTTTGGCTGGTGTAATTTGTTTTGAAACCTTGTTAATTGTCATTTTCTCCATCCAAACCATTCGATTCCTTAAACCTGAAGTATTGGAAGAAGAGAAAACGGCGTTGGTAACTGAAAAATCTAAAAACTGGTTTGAAAAATTTTGGGATAAAATAAACAGTTTTAAACCTATGTCGGAAGAGGCCAATATTGATACTGGCCACAGTTATGATGGAATACGGGAGTTGGATAATGTAACGCCGCCCTGGTTTATCACCGGTTTTTTATTAAGCATTTTGTTCGCTGGTGTTTATTTATACCGTTATCATATTGGCAAAACAGCCCCTTTACAAATAGAAGAATACAATATTGAAATGGCTCAGGCAGAAAAATCAAAGTCAAAATTATTGGCTACCAAGGCTGATAATGTGGACGAAAGCAATGTAAAAATGCTGGGGGCTTCGGATATTGAAATTGGGAAAAAATTGTTTGCCACATCGTGTGCCGCTTGTCATGGAGCAAGTGGTGGCAGTATGCCCGGTGGGGTTGGCCCCAATTTAACCGATGAATATTGGATACATGGTGGTTCCATAAATGATATTTTTAAATCCATTAAATATGGCTGGCCTGATAAAGGGATGATTGCATGGCAAAATAATTTCTCGCCCAAGCAAATGGCCCAAATTACCAGTTTCATAAAATCAATACAGGATACCCGACCTCCTGGGGCCAAGGAACCTCAGGGTGAAATACATAAGGAATCCGACAAGGTGACCAAGGATTCCATTACAACAAAATAAAGTGACTGACGAAGAATTACTACATGCCGAAACCTTCAGAGACCGAGTTAGTACAGTTACTAATTCGGGCAAAAGGAATTGGGTGTATGCCTTAAAGCCAAAGGGTAAATGGTATAATTACCGGAAATATACGGCCTGGTTTTATCTGGCTATATTTTTCGCCATTCCATTTATTAAAGTAAACGGGCTTCCGTTTATGATGATAAATGTAACCGAAGGCAAATTCATTCTTTTTTCAAAGATTTTCTGGCCACAGGATTTTTTCATCTTCGCCATCGCCATGATTACATTTATAGTATTCATCGTATTATTTACAGTGGTTTATGGGCGGCTTTTCTGTGGTTGGGTTTGCCCCCAAACTGTTTTCATGGAATTTGTTTTCCGACCCATCGAATGGTTGGTTGAAGGCTCACCCAGCCAACAAAAGAAACTGAAAGAAAATGGAAGTTTTTCCGAAAAAGCATTGAAGAAAACATTGAAACATGCATTATTTATGCTTATCTCTTTCATCATTTCCATTACGTTTTTAGCATATATACTTGGTATTGACGAAATAGCAAAAATTATTCACGAACCGGTTTCTGAACATTTAGGTTTGCTTACCGGGCTTATCATTTTTACGCTTTTATTCTATGGGGTTTTTGCCTTTGTGCGGGATTTGGTTTGCACCACTATTTGTCCTTATGGCCGATTACAGGGTGTAATGTTTGATAAAGACACTATGCAAATTGCCTACGATTATAAACGCGGTGAGCCCCGTGGCAAATTGAAAAAGAATGTGGAACGGACGGAGGGAGATTGTATAGGTTGCATGAAATGTGTGCAGGTTTGCCCTACCGGAATCGACATCAGGGATGGATTGCAAATGGAATGTGTGGGTTGTACCGCCTGTATTGATGCCTGCAATGAGGTAATGGAATCCATCAATTTTGAAAAAGGGCTGATACGTTATGCCTCAGAAAATGAAATAAGGACCGGTAAGAAATTCCATTTCAATACCCGGATGAAAGCCTACACAACACTCCTTTGCATTATGATAATATTCATGGCCTTTCTTATCTCCACCCGCAAAATCGTAGATACCCAATTATCAAGAGTTAAAGACCAATTATACCAGGAAGTTCCCGGAGGAAAAATAAGCAATCTGTTTGAAGCTAAAATTATTAATAAAACACGGGATGAATTTCCAATAACATTAAAATTAGAAGGGATGAAAGGAAACATCAAACTGGTTGGAACTAAACAAATAACCTTGAAGAAAGAAGCCATTAATGAATACACTTTCTTTTTGGAAATACCCAAAGAATCCATACCTAAACGAAACACAAAAATTAAAATTGGAGTTTACCGAGGCAATGAAAAAATACAAACCATTAAAACAAAATTTTTAGGACCATTTATTAATAAATTTAAAAAATCATGAACTGGGGACATAAATTAACACTTGTTATTATCGCTTTTATACTGTGTATGCTGGGTATGGTTTTTATAGCCTTTAGACAAACCAATGGAATGATTGACACCAATTATTACGAGAAAGAATTGAATTATCAATCGCTGATAGATGCTGCGCAAAATTTGAATGCGGTAAGCAACGATGATTTGATAAAACAAAATGAAAAGGGGTTATTAATCACCATTCCTCTATCCCTTCTCGCTGGTTTTGAAAATGGCCGAGCCGAATTTTTAAAAATTGATAACCAAAAAGGGGATGCGATACTAAGTTTTAAACCAGATTCGGACGGTTTATTTCTAATTGAGAATTCAAAAATTTTGCATGGTTCGTATAAAGTAAGATTAAAGTGGAAGAGCCAAAGTAAGGATTATTACAGGGAACAAAATTTACTGGTAGAATGAATGGACTTTTAATCATTTTCATTTCCGGCTTTTCAATAGGTATCATTGGAAGTTTCCACTGTGTAGGTATGTGTGGCCCTTTGGCTTTGTCATTGCCCATTCATCAGCTTTCTTCTTTTCATAAGTCAATTTCAATTCTTTTTTACAATTTAGGCCGGGCCGTTTCCTATACCTTTATGGGTATTATTTTTGGTTTACTGGGGCAAAGTTTTGCCTTATTCAATTTTCAACAATGGCTATCCATTGCAGCCGGGGTTTTAATTTTGGTTATAGTATTAGTTAATAAATTTGGCCACCCTCAAACCAATGCCATAAGCAAGTTTTCTCAATCACTAAAAATAAAATTGGGTACCTATTTAAAATCGGATAAAAAATTAATCAGCTATTTATATATCGGTATCTTAAATGGTTTTTTGCCTTGTGGATTGGTGTATGTAGCTATTGCTGCCTCTGTTGCTACCGGCAGTATTTTAAACAGTGCTATGCTCATGTTTGCATTTGGTTTGGGTACTTTACCGGTAATGGCCTTAACCATGGTTTTTGGAAAATTTATTTCATTCAGTTTTAGGCAAAAATTAAATAAAATAACCCCTTACATGATTATGTGTATAGCACTTTTGCTTATTGTAAGAGGCCTCAATTTAGGTATACCTTACATTTCGCCAAGCCATGAGATAGGCCATGTGAGTTGTTGCCATAAATAAAAAGGGGGGTATTTTTTTTCACATAGTCATTTTGGCCAACTCACTAGTCACATTTATAATATTCATGTAGATATTTTTCATTGTCGTTTAGGTTCTTCACCAAACGATAATCCTCTCAAGAATTTTTGTTTTAAAGGATGGTATTGTTAAAAAAACAATGAGTTATTCAGATTTTATCAGTTGCAATTTTTGATTATTGGCTTCAACCACGTAAACCCCTCTGGGATAATTTGAAATATCAATGTTACTTATTCCCCGGGTCAAATAATCTGAATATATCATTTCCCCAAGTACATCAAATATTTTTACAGTGCCAGCTTCGGGCAATTCAATAGTAAATCTGCCCTGATTAGGATTTGGATAAATATTTAACCGGGCAACACTATAAGAATTACTTATATCCACCTTGGCAGGGCATTTGGCTATTTTATTTGTTAAGGTGTTTGTAACATAATTTGTAAATACCGGCTCATTAAAATCAAAATAAATACCGGCTTTGCCACTAATAGTATTTTCATTACTTGCCATACTATCAGGGTATATCTCATAAACTACATATCCATGGCTTCCGGGTTCATTGCTCGAACTATCCGGTAAATTGATATTATCAAAACGGAATTTTACTATTTTCTCCGAGTGTATTTCGGTAATCAGCTTAGGATGGCTTTGGCTGATTACTCGAAGACTATTTATTTTTAAATTATGATCAAGTGTGTCCAAAATAAAAATATCAATTGCTTCGGCTGTTCCGGTATTTTGAAACTGGATGGTATAAGTAAGGGGCTTGTTCTTTAAAACATATCGTTTTTTGCATTCCCCTTGGGGATAAACAGATTTAATATTGGGATCATAGGAATTGACGATCGGAAAACGATACGATTTAATATTATTACTGGGATTGGAATCGGGGAAAGGCGAAATGGAAACTTTTAAGCTTACACTATCACCGGCTTTGGCTGTAACAGGAGAAGCCACCTCAATAACTGAAGAAAAATTTAATGAATCGGCCGTTAATAATTTATAATTCCATGTGAGTGTTTTTCCTACAATTTTATCTGGGTAAGGAAAGGCATTTTTGAAAGTAAGCAAACTATCCAATTCTAATGTAAGTTCACCATTCAATGGAATACATCCTTCATTAACACTATTCAAAATAATCGAAGAAGTGCGTCCGGGACGAAACCTTCCTGCCATTAGGTTTACACCAATATCCCAGGCCAAATTGTATAAAGGACCCTTAATAATAACAGTTGTATTTCGACTGCATCCATTTGAATCGTTAACAAAAAGGGTATATTGACCTCGGGAATTAATTTTGGTCTGGGGTGTTTTAATTACAGGAGTTGTATTCCATTCGTATTTGTAAGGTTCTTTGCCTCGTAAAACTTTTGCTGAGATATAACCTGGTCCCAAAGCACATGAAACATTCCTTACACTGTCAATTACCAGCGACATATCTGAACAGTAGGCATCCTGGCTCATTTTATGTATAAAAGTACCATTATTATATACCCTGAATTTGTGGTAAATAGTATCATTATAAACAGTATCGGCAAAATAACCCACCAAATAGATATTACCGGATTCATCCACTTTAATATCAGTACCCGCTTCATCATTTTTACCACCAATTTTTTCGACCCATACAAAATTGCCCGTTGCATCGAGTTTTAATATAAAAATATCAAAACTCTTATCGGTGGCTGTCTCATTATAAACCCCAATCCCTGGATCAAAATCACATTTGCCAAAAAACTCTCCGGTAATATATATGTTTCCTGATAAATCTAAAGAAGCGGAATAGGAATATTGAGACATATTGTCAATCAATTTTTTAGCCCATAAAAAGTTACCTGAAGCATCTAATTTGCACACAAAACCAGAACTGAAGTAGTGTCCTTCCATAAGGTATGTGTCCGGACCCGGGTCAAAATCCCTTTTTTCACTAAAATACCCCAAAATCCAAACATCGCCATTTGCATTTGCTAAACAGGACGTCATACCATAACCCATTCCGCCAGTTTGCTTCGCCCATTTAAAAATTCCGTTTGAATCCAGTTTTAAAATAAACGAATTAAAATCATCAAGTTTACCGGCAGGTGTCATAATATGTTCACCGGGACCCGGGTCAAAGTCCAATTGCTGAAAGAATTCACCACTAAAATAAATATTTCCAAAAAGGTCCGTCTTACAAGTATTATTAAGGTAAGAAGCTGTTTTTTTTGCCCAAACAAAATCGCCCAGGGATGTTAGTTTTAAATAGAATGACCCATACCGTCCCCTTAAATTAAAAGTATCCGAACCGGGATTGAGATCTACAGTTCCATTGTAACTACCTGTAAATAATAAATTTTTTGAATTTTCGGTATTAATTGCTCCAAGGGAGATCGATCCATTGAAGGATTTAGCCCAAACAAAATTCCCGGATTCATCTAATTTTAATATAAAGGCGCCGCCATTTCTTAAATAAAATGTATCAATTCCGGGATCAAAATCTATTGTTCCGGTAAAACTACCCGTTAAATAAATATTATTAAAGTTATCCAACGACATGAAGATAGAACCATACTCAAGCCAATCGAATGATCTTGCCCATATATAATTGCCCGATGAATCTATTTTTGCGAGATAAATACTCCCGGTATCCGCACTTTTATTTGAATATAAATTTAATTTCTTTTTTTGACCTGAAAAGGTTATATCATTAATAAATCTTGCAAAAATATATACATTTTTGTTTGTATCTATCTTATATTGAGCGCTACCCAAATAAAGATTTTTTTCTTTATGAATTGTATCAGCCCAAATAACTTTGGTCATTTGTGAATTTGCAGATTTTACGAATATAAGACAAGTTATAAGTAGAAATATTTTATTCATATGTTGACTATAGACAGGACAAATATAAGTTTAGAAAACATTTATTTAGTTTCTCATTTCTTCTTTTAAAGAAAACATCTTATATGTTGGAATTAATAACGCATGATTTACTTCAACGCCTCATAAATCACATCCATAATATCCGTTCTTACGTTTTTAGAAATCAACGCCCTGTTTTCGGCTGAAGGGTTAATACGATTGGAAAGAAACACAAAAACCAAACCACCATCAGGATCTACCCAGATGCAGGTTCCTGTGAAACCTGTATGACCAAAACAATTATTGGAAGCCGAATGTGAAGCCGGGCTGGATTTTCCTGGGGTATTTTCTGGTTTATCAAAACCTAAGCCGCGACGACTGTTGGTACTTTGGCGTTTGGTAAATTCAAGAACAGTACTTTGTTTTAAAAATCGTTTGCCGTTATAAAACCCATAATTCATAAGCATTTGGCCAATTTCTGAAAGTTCCCAGGCATTGCTAAATAAACCGGCATGGCCGCTAACACCGCCCAACAAGGCCGCCGAGGGATCGTGAACATAACCTTGCAAAACCCCTTTGCGAAAATCGGGGTCTTTTTCGGTAGGAACAAGGCGGCTTCTATTAAAAATTTGGCGTGGATTAAATGTCATTAAGCCTAAACCCATGGGCTTATAAAATGTTTCGTCAAGGTAAGCGGCAAAATCCTTACCAGTAATCCGTTCTATCATTAGCCGAAGCATTATCATTCCCAAATCGCTGTAAACGTATTTTCCTTTTTCAGTTAGCGGTGAATTGGCAATTTGGGCTAACATTAAACTTTGATAAAACTTGTTAACATAAAGCCCGTCGTTTATTTCATAACAAAATTTATCTGTTTTTATGGGGGATAAAACACTGTCTCGCAACTCAGGGTTGTCTTTAAATGAATTATAAAAAGGTATAAAATCTTTAAGTCCAGCTTCGTGAACTAGTATTTGTCGGATTGTAATATTTTGTTTATTGCTTCCACTAAGCTCAGGTAAAAATTTTGATAACGTATCATCCAAATTCAGTTTTTTGTCTTCGTAAAGTTTCATAATAGCCAATGTGGTAGAGGCTATTTTGGTAATAGAAGCCAAATCATACATACTGCCATTATCTACTTTTATCATTTTTTCATAAGTATAATGGCCGTACGATTTATTAAAAATTACCTGCCCATGCTGTGCCACCAATACCTGGCAACCAGGGGTAGCTTTGGAGTCAATGGCATTTTTAACAATGCTATCTATTTTTAAAAGTTTTTTATAGGTTTTGGTTACAAAATTTATGGGTTGCAATACATCCGCTTTTTCAATGGTTTTGCCAACCGATGCAGGGTATTCAGTACCTACCGACACACTTAGTCTTGCATCCGTTTTTTTCATTCCCCAAAGAGTTTTGGAGGCAGCCTGATAATAGGCTTCTTCGTCACCAAAAGCATAAACAGTGGTATTTAGGTCGGGGAAATTTCGCATGGAATACGGGTTTCCAAAACACACCATCGTTACTTTGGTTTTTTCTTTCAATTGGCTTACCAAGCTGCACAAATCCAAAGTGATACCGTAATTATCTTTGGGGTATTTATTAATTTGATGTACCGCTACAATTACCATATCGTAAGGTTCCAATTTTGAAACTATATTGGTACAATATTCTACCCCAAACAATTTGTCAACCGAAAAAATATCACATCCACCAAGTTCTTTCATTTTCTTTTCAAACCCAGTAGGACCAGAACCTCCTAAGGCTATCACCGCCATTTTTTTGAATGGTTTTGAAAATAAAGGAATGTAACCAAAATCATTTTTTGCTACGCAAATTTCACTTTCTACCAATTTATTATAAAGGCTTAACGCATCACTATTATTCAGGTCTTTTACCAAATCAGTGTAATACTGGTTTTCTACAATATCCAATCCTGCAAAGGCTTTGGCACGCAATATTTTTTTAACTTTTAAATCCAACTCCTCCATACTAAAGCGGCCATCTAAAACGGCAGCTTTTATTGTATCAATAGCTCTTGGCACATCGGCAGGGCAAAGCAAAATATCGTTTCCGGCCAATAAGGCTTTTAATTCCAAAATACCCGGAGGAAAAAATTTGGCTACCCCTTGCATATCCAAGGCATCTGTAATGGCCAGGCCTTTAAATTTTAAATCTTTTTTTAACAAACCATTAACAGCAATGGGTGACAACGACATGGCCAAATTGCTGGTAGTATCAATGCCCGGCATGTAAACATGGGCAGTCATTATGCTCATCACTCCTTTGTCAATAAGGTAGCGAAATGGTTTTAATTCCACCGAATCCAAACGGTGACGGTTGTGAGGTATTATTGGTAAATCTTTATGCGAATCAGTTTTGGTATCACCATGTCCCGGGAAATGTTTGGCACAGGCAATGATACCTTCGTCCTGCATTCCTTTGGCATATTGCCAGCCTTTTCGGGCCACGTTCATCGGGTCTTCGCCAAACGAACGGAAATTTATAACCGGATTATCGGGGTTATTATTTACATCTATTACCGGGGCAAAATTGATATGGATTCCCAGCCGTTTGCATTGTTTGCCAATGTCCCTGCCCATTTTATAAATCAATTCTTCATCCTGAATTCCACCCAAACCTATTTGGTAAGGGTACATAATTGTGTTGTCCACTCGCATAGACACCCCCCACTCCCCATCAACCCCAACCAACAGGGGTACATCGGCTTTCGACTGGTACT
>JBJXDS010000120.1:0-2835 GCA_046154525.1 Bacteroidia bacterium | reverse complement strand
ATCTAGTGTATTTGAGCTTTTGTGGCTAAAAAAAATATTGAGCAACAAACCCAAAATTACAATGGATATCCCCAACCAGGCCAATGGAGTTGGGATTTCATTAAAAAACAACATGCCATTTATAATGGCATAAATAATACCCATGTTGGTAAAAATAGCAATGGTTCCTACTTTCTCATTTTGATAGGCAAGAGTCATAAAATATTGGGCGGCCTGGGTAAGCAAGCCCATGCACAGTATGTAAAGCCATTCCAATAACGTGGGCCATTGAAACCCTCCAAAAAAATAAAGTAAGGCCAGAGAAACAGGAATAGTGATAAATGAAAAATAAATTAAAATAACATTGGGGTCTTCAGAAACTCCAATTTTACGGATGCAATTATACGCTCCGGCAGCAGCAATACATCCCCCCAATCCTGATAAAAGACCAATGTTGGATAAATTGAACTCAAACAAATGGGTGTTGCTACTTTGGGTTATCGCAATTCCTGTAAAGCAAATAATTAAAAACAACCATTGAATTTTATAAAACCGTTCCTTTAAAAATAAAAACCCAAAAAAAGTGGTAAAAAACGGAGTGATATAGTGAACTAATGTGGCGGTGGCCAAAGGTAAACTATGCACACTTTGAAAAAATAAAATTAAAGAAATAGAGCCAAATAAACCTCGCAAAAACAAGACTGGCCGGCGGCTTCCTAATAATGGAATACCTTTTCGTTTTATTAAAAAGTAACAAACAAAAAAAGTAAAAATGGATCGAAAAAAAGTAAGTTCAGCAACCGGTAGATGAGATAATAATTTTACAAAAATATTCATGCCTGAAAAAAGCAGGACGGCAATGAAAATGCTTTTGACTCCTTTTGACATTTTTTATCGAAGACCTGACAGGTTTTTTAAAAACCTGTCAGGTCTGATTACAATATTTTAAAGCACACTATTCATGCTTCTCACCGCCTCTGCACTTTTGGCAAAAGCCGCTTTTTCAGCATCATTCAGGTCGAGTTCCACTATTTTTTCCCAACCATTTTTGCCTATAACTACCGGCACCCCAATGCAAATATCTTTTTGGCCATATTCTCCGCCAAGGTAAACGCAACAAGGGAACAACCTTTTTTGATCGTTCACAATGCTATCTACCAAACTGGCCACCGCAGCACCCGGTGCATACCAGGCCGAAGTTCCCAATAATCCTGTAAGGGTAGCTCCGCCAACCATCGTATCGGCACTTATTTTATTTAATTTTTCGGCATTTGCAAAATTAGAAACCGGAACGCCCATATACGAAGCCAAACGGGTTAAAGGAATCATAGTAGTATCACCGTGACCACCAATTACCATACCGCTTACATCGTTTGGTGAACAATTTAATGCCAACGATAAATAACATTTAAACCGTGCACTATCCAAAATCCCTCCCATACCAATGATTCTATTTTTTGGTAAACCCGAAGATTTTAAAGCTAAATAAGTCATGGTATCCATAGGGTTGCTCACAATTACAATTACCGCAGTGGGCGAATGGGCAAGCACATTTTCAGTAACGGTTTTTACAATCCCTGCATTGATGCCAATTAGTTCTTCACGGGTCATTCCCGGTTTGCGGGGAATTCCACTGGTGATAACAACTACATCGCTGTTGGCTGTTTTAGAATAATCGCCTGTTGTACCTGAAACACGGGTATTAAACCCATTCAAAGTAGCAGTTTGCATCATATCCAACGCCTTGCCTTCGGCAAAACCTTCTTTAATATCAAGCAAAACTATTTCACTGGCAATTCGTCTGAAAGCCAAAGCATCTGCCGTTGTGGCTCCTACATTTCCGGCACCTATTACACTTATTTTCATTGGTTATTCTTTAATTTTTTTAAAATTTTCCGCGAAGCTACAATTATTATTTGGGGGTAAAAAAAGGAAATTTAAATTTCAATAACCGGAATCTCCCCCTCTACAACCAACTTGCCTTCGGTTTTAGTTTTCACATCTTCAACAGTAACCCCCGGAGCTAATTCTTTTAATTCAAAACCCCGTTCGGTTATATCAAAAACGCCTAATTCAGTTACTACTTTTTTTACACACCCTAAGCCTGTAATTGGTAAAGAGCATTTTTTTAAAAGTTTACTTTCACCGGCTTTATTTACATGCTGCATGGCCACAATAATATTTTTGGCACTGGCCACTAAATCCATGGCACCACCCATTCCTTTCACCATTTTACCTGGAATTTTCCAATTGGCTATATCTCCGTTATCGGCTACTTCCATAGCTCCCAAAACGGTAAGGTCAACCCTACCAGCCCGTATCATCCCAAAACTCATAGCCGAATCGAAAAAAGCCGAACCGGGAATGGTGGTAATGGTTTGTTTGCCAGCATTTATAAGATCGGCATCTTCCTCCCCTTCTAAAGGAAAAGGCCCCATGCCCAATAATCCATTCTCCGATTGAAGAACCACCTCAACTCCTTCCGGAATATAATTGGCTACCAAGGTAGGAATACCAATTCCTAAATTTACATAAAACCCATCTTTCAATTCACGGGCTATTACTTTTGCTATTTGATTTTTGTCGAGCATCTTTATTTATAAATTCCTTTTTAACGGCTACTCCAATTCCTAAATATTTTTTTCCTACTCTTAGAGTAACTTCTTCATATTGATCAATCATTTCGAATGTTTTATATTCAACATTCTCTTTTACACTATTCCATACGTTTACAACTCCCGGGCACACATCACTCACTATATCATGAAAGACAATAATATTTGCCTTATCCTTAATTACTTCAAAATCACTCCAACAGGCTTCAAAAGAATGGTCACCATCAATCAGCACCAAGTC
>JBJXDS010000119.1:0-5234 GCA_046154525.1 Bacteroidia bacterium | reverse complement strand
TTAAAACCGTCAATACGGCGGAATCACTGTTTTTAAAAAAAACCGCATTGGTATCTATTTTACATCTAAAAAAAGAATTGTTTAAAGTGTCGGTAACTGGATTTAAAACTAGTATGCTATCCATTACGCCCGAAAATGGAGAAACATTTGTTAAATTTACCCAAATGGTACCATTCCATTTTTGCCATTGATATGAAGGGTTTGGGTAGGCTACAGTGGTTTTAAAAAAAGTAAAATCTCCACTACACGCCGTATCACTTTTTGGCTGATAAACAATTTGACCAAAAGAAATAGTGCTTAGAAATAAGGCTATGCTAACTATTATTACTTTTTTCATTGTCAAATTTTAAAAGCCGTAATTTATACCAAATTTTAAACCCCATGAATTAATTTTTAATTTGTCGCTTCTATAAGCAAGGCTGTTGTGGTCTCCTATTGAATAAGCAAGCTGTGCATTCTTTTTGTAAGAATTTATAATAGTGGTACCTGCTTCTCCAAACAAACTGGTTTTAAAAAATAAATTCGATTTATGCAAGGCTATATCCCAGTCTATCGACATAAAACCTGACATAAATATCGATTTTACCTCCAGAGGTTTTTTTTCTTGATAAACGGGTTGATTTTTAAAAAATCCATACTCATTGGCAAACATTGTATTGGATGAATCGTATTGTGGGTAATAGCCTGCCCAGGTCATTGAACCTGAAGTGGCTTGGTATGAACTGGAAATAATATTTGAAATTTTTAAACCTGAACTTAAGGTGAAATGAGTAATACTATTACTTGTGTTCCAAGGTATTTTATAACTAAACCCAGCCATTAAACTTAAATACTCTAAATTAATAATCTCTTCAATACCTTTTCCATAGGCAATTCTGCTATATGAATCGCCATCTTTATCGATGGCATTGCGGGTCAATGTATCAATTAGAATGGCTGAATTATTAATACCCAAATACGCATTAAACTTTGAATATGCACCTCCAAGTAAAAAACCTAAGTCGGTAATATTTTTAAAATACCGATTAAAATTTAATTGCACTGAACCTAATTTTATATCCTTCATGTGTATATCTCCTGATTTAATTCCTGATTTTGAAACTTGGTTTAAAGAAGAAATCGAGCTTAAAAGTGAGATATAATTTTTTCGAAGGGTTTCTTTTTTGGGATGTTTTTTAAGATTGTAAATTTCATAACTATTTAGAAATGATTGGTCGTACCGATACAAAATCTTATTTAATTGCTTATAAAAACCCTTGTCAGTATTGTAACGTTCGGAAAGCAAAAGATACTTATCACTTTTTGAATAATAACTAAGATTGAGGGTTCTTTTTATAAAACTTAGTAAGGAGTCATCTTGAGTTGTTAAGCATAAAAAAGGTGGATTCCCTTTGGTTACATTGCCCTTTTTACCATTTACAGAATAATTGAATTCACAAGAACTAGAACCCTTGGTATATTTTAATTCATACGAACTAATGTGGATTAAATTGGTGTCGTAAGGATTAATAAATGAATCAAGTGATGTAATTGTTTTGGTTCCATCACTATGTGAAGACTCGGCCCTTAAAATAATAAGTGTTATGGAAGAATGGCTTGTGGTATTTTTTCTAATGGAATCAAAATCTATGCCTTTTATACTTTTGCAATCTTCATATTGTGTAATCTTAATATCTTTACCTTTTTGAGCTGAAGATAATGAACCAGATATGAGAAACGTAATTAAAAAAGGAATGAATAAAAATTTATTCATTTTATTTGCCACATTGTAATGACACATTTGTTAATTCCTTGCTAAACGGACCGTAAATACTATCGCAAACTACTCCTCTTACTTTTACAGTCCACCTGAGCTGATAAATACAATCAAATTTATTTTCGGTACTTGCAGGCCCACCAATCAAACATTGATTGCCTAATTGAATTTGATCAACGAGGCATACAATTTTATCGCCTACCTTATTACAATTAGGATTATTGGTATTAAGTGTAAACTCGAACTTGATGTCATTAAGCCATATTTCAAAATTTCTGAAAAGCCGTGTTTCAGCAAATTCAATTTGATAACAGTATAAATCCCCGAGTGTTACTGGGGTAACTTGTATTTCGGGGTCAATATTGGTAATAACCGGGGTAAATGCCTCGGGATACCTGTAAAACTGTCGAACAACGGTATCACAATAGCTAATGGTGTAATCAATCTCAGCCTGCTTTGTTTTTTTAATTTTTTTTGATTGGCCTACAGCATTGCTCCCGTTAGTTATTATCATAAACGATAATCCTAAAAAAACTATTATTTTGTTTGCACTCATATAAGATTTTACTTTTACTAATTCTTAACGCATTATTTGGCATTCACCACTATCTCTGCAGCTAATGCTTAATGGCCCAATAACCTGGCTTTGATATTTATTTTTATCGCAATATATCTCATATCTAAAATATAAATTGGCATATTCTTTTATCCGTTTTAACTGCTCTTTTTGATCAGCATTAACAGGAAATATACTGTTAAAATTCAAATCAAAACTTTTAACAATGCTCGAACTATTAAAGCTACTATTTTTTGAAATTACGAGATAATAATGGTAACTTGTATTTTCAGGGTTCATTTCACAGCTCAAAATACCATATTTATTATCAAAATCCATATATGGTCTAATGGACTCCGGGCATCCACTAGCGCTGGTAATCTTAGGCTTTGTTTCTTTTTCTTTTTTTGTTGAGGTAACAGGTGGCTCAATTTTTACCACCACAGGTTCCTCTTTCATTTCTTTTTTAGGTTTTACTTCAGTTTTTTCTTCTTCCTTCTCATCTACTTTTTCAAATACCTCGTTTTCATCCGGTTTCTGTTCAATTTCCTCAACCGGTTTTATTGTATCTATTGAAGAAACAATAGTATCTTCTAATAGCGATTCTGCTTTTAATTCATTATTTTTTTCAGGTCCATTGCAACTAATAAGAAGAATGGAATACAAAAAGATAGAATAGGAGATGTAGTTTCTTAGTACCATAATTTAAAAAAATTGGCGTGCTAAATTATTATTTTTTTTTTATTAGACCTAATTTAGCGTGCTAACGTGACTAAATTTATTTTTATGATTAAAATAATTGAGGAATATTTAGAGTAATAAATTCAGAAAAAAATATTTTAAAAAACCCTTTGGTATTTTTAAATAAAATGACCACTTTTGCAGTCCCAAAAAAATAACCAAAAATGTCAAGGGTTTGTGATTTAACAGGAAAGAAAGCAATGTCAGGAAACAATGTATCGTTTTCAAATGCGAAAACGAAGCGTAGGTTTTATGCCAACTTGCAAACAAAAAGATTCTTCATTCCAGAAGAAAATGAGTGGATTACGTTGAAAGTTTCTACAAGTGCATTAAGAACCATCAATAAAAAAGGTATTTCTGCTTGTTTGAATAATTTATTTACCAAAGGAAAAATATAATTAGCGATGGCAAAGAAAGGTAATAGAGTACAGGTAATAATGGAATGTACTGAGCATAAAACAAGTGGAATGCCAGGTACATCACGTTATATCACTACCAAAAATAAAAAGAATACAACAGAAAGGTTAGAGTTGAAAAAATTTAACCCGATATTGAAACGTAAAACAGTTCACAAAGAAATTAAATAATTAAGCTATGGCAAAGAAAGTTGTTGCAACACTGAAAACCGGAACCGGAAAAGATTGGGCTAAAGTGATTAGAGCGATTAAAAGCCCTAAAACTGGAGCTTACACATTTAGAGAAGAGATGATGCCATCGGAGATGGTAAAAGACGCCTTTAAATAATATTAAATAATGATTTTTTTAAAAGGCTTTCCGAATAATTACGGAAAGCCTTTTATTTTTTAGTTTGTTTTATAATATAACCAATGGGAATTTTTGATTTTTTTAAACGCAATAAAACCGAAGAGGAAAAGGAAAGCCTGAATAAAGGACTGGAAAAAACCAAAACCAGTTTTTTGTCCAAACTCACCACTACCTTTTTTGGAAGAACAAAAATAGATGAGGATTTTTTGGATGATCTGGAGGAAACATTGGTATCAGCCGATGTGGGAATAGAAACTACTTTAAAAATAATAAAGCAATTTGAAAACCGGGTGGCCGAAGAAAAATATACCGGAGTAAACGATTTAAACCGAATTTTAAAAGAAGAAATTAGCGACCTTCTTCAATCACATAACGATAAGCTGAAAATTGGAAACACTGAAAAACCCTATGTGATTATGGTGGTTGGGGTAAATGGTGTTGGTAAAACAACAACTATAGGAAAATTGGCCAATAAATTTAAAAACGAAGGATTGAAAGTGGTTCTTGGAGCCGGTGACACATTTAGAGCTGCTGCAGTTGACCAATTGAAGATTTGGAGCGAACGCTCGGGTGTTGAGTTTATTTCGAAAGGGATGAATACAGATCCTGCGGCCGTGGCTTATGAAGCAGTGAAGCATGGTTATGAAACCGGGGCAGATGTTGTAATTATAGATACGGCCGGAAGATTGCACAATAAAGTAAACCTGATGAACGAATTATCTAAAATAAAACGGGTAATGCAAAAGGTTAGAGATGATTTTCCCCATGAAATTCTTTTGGTGCTTGATGGAACAACCGGGCAAAATGCGTTTGAACAAGCCAAACAATTTACGGCAGCTACCGAAGTTAATGCTTTGGCGGTAACAAAATTGGATGGAACAGCAAAAGGTGGAGTTGTTATTGGAATTTCAGACCAGTTTAAAATTCCGGTTAAATATATAGGTGTTGGAGAAAAAATGACCGACTTACAAGTATTTGATCCGGCTATTTACGTGGAATCAATTTTTGGGTAATTACATTTATATGAAAACGAAAACAAGAGTTAAAAATAAAATAAATATAATTACCCTTGGGTGTTCTAAAAACCTGGTGGATTCAGAGGTTTTACTAAGTCAGTTGAGGGGAAATAACATGGATGCCCATCATGAATCGGCCAAAGATGATGCCAATATAATTGTGGTAAATACCTGCGGTTTTATTGAAACCGCCAAACAGGAAAGTATTGATACCATATTGCAATATGTAGAGGAAAAGGAAAAGGGAAATATTGAAAAATTATATGTTACCGGTTGCCTTTCTCACAGATATAAAGACGATTTAGCCCTGGAAATTCCGCAAGTAGATTCCTGGTTTGGAACATTGGAACTTCCCGGATTACTAAAAACCCTCGGGGCAGATTATAAGCATGAATTGGTT
>JBJXDS010000118.1:0-4955 GCA_046154525.1 Bacteroidia bacterium | reverse complement strand
ATATTTGCCCTATGGATAATGGGAATATTTTGGTGATCGCCTGGCATGGTATACCCACCTTAAAGGCAGATTTATATGGCCGGCTGCCAGGTACCATTGGAGGACCGTATTTGGCTAGCGAACGTATATTGGAAATACAGCCTGTTGGAACCAATGAGGCAAATGTAATTTGGCAATGGACCCTATGGGATCATATAGTTCAAGATGTAGATATTAATAAACCCAACTTTTTTAAAATTAACGAACATCCTGAATTATTTAATTTGAATTATAGAGTGGCGTTGCCCGATTGGATACACCTGAATGGGATTGATTATAATGAAGAATTAGACCAAATAATTTTGAGTAGTCACCAAAAAAGCGAAATTTGGATAATTGACCATAGTACCACTGCGGCTGAAGCAGCGTCGCATAATGGAGGTAAATACGGTAAAGGAGGAGATTTATTATATCGGTGGGGAAATCCGGAAGCATACAATAATGGCTCAAAAGATAATAAGACCCTATTCAGGCAGCATAACCCCCAATGGATTCCATCCTCCATGAAAGATGGTGGTGACATTATGGTTTTTAATAATGGCGCAGAAAAAGACCCTTTTAGTTCATCTGTAGATATTATTTCGCCACCGGCAGATTCGCCGGGATTTTATAAGCGAACATATCCTTATGGCCCTACAAATCCAAAATGGACTTACAAAGATTCCATACCTACACGATTTTTTGCTTACCATATTTCAGGAGCACAAAGATTGGCGAATGGCAACACTCTAATTTGCAATGGAGTGGAGGGTAAGTTTTTTGAAATTAATGAGCATAATACAATAGTTTGGGAATATATAAACCCCGTGGCTACTGGTGATACAATTTTGAAGGATGGTACAAAGCCCGATAAAAATAAAGTTTTTAAATGCATTTATTACGATAGTAATTATGGGGCTTTTAAAAATCGTAAAATTTTAACAGGCTTGCCAATCGAAATAAATTCAATTCCATATTCCTGCAATTGGGTGAAACCAAAAAAAAAGAAGACTCATAAGGAAATTAAAAAATAAGAAGGTATTAATTTAGAGTTCACCAATGAATTTGCTTAATTACATATTTAAGACTCAAACCTTTCGAACCTTAATTTTAATTTTTTTAATTTTATATTATTCACCAACATACAGTCAACAAAAAACAGTTGGGTTAATTAAACACCTTCTTGGTAATTATGAGAATGGTTATGTACTTTTTGCCCCATTAGAATGCAAAACCACCTACCTAATCGACAAATGTGGACGGCAGATTCATAGCTGGAAAAGTAATTATAGTCCTGGTTTTTCGGCTTATTTATTGCCTGATGGAAGTTTATTAAGAACTGGTATTTATAAAGATACTACTTTAATAAAAGGATCTAATGGTGGGGTTATTGAAAAATTAGGGTGGGATGGGGAGGTTATCTGGACTTATCTATTATTAAATGATTCACTTGGGCAGCATCATGATATTTTTCCCATGGAAAATGGTAATATTTTGGTGGTGACGCGGCATGTTATTAAAGCAAAGGAAGCCATAGCAAAGGGACGAAAATCTGGCACGCTGATAGGAAATAAATTATATAGTGAACGAATAATTGAACTAAAACCATTGGAGAATAATGATGCCGAGATAGTTTGGCAATGGAGCCTTTGGGACCATATTATTCAGAATGAGGATATTTTAAAACCTAATTATGGCATTGTGGGTAATCATCCTGAATTAATGAACATAAATTTTTGTCCAGTTCAAACAACCGATTGGATTCATATAAATTCAATTGATTATAATAAAGAGCTTGATCAAATACTTTTAAGTTGCAAAAGTTTAAATGAAATTTGGATTATAGATCACAGTACCACAACCAAGGAAGCTAAATCACACTCAGGTGGAAACTCGGAAATGGGAGGAGATATATTATACCGATGGGGAAATCCTGCAGCTTATGATCAAGGCACCTCAAAAGATCAAAAGTTTTTTCACCAACACAATGCCCACTGGATAGCAAAGGGCTATAAAGATGAAGGAGATATTATGGTTTTTAATAATGGACTTAACCGCATTCCGTCCTATTCATCAGTTGAAATTATACAACCCCCAATCTATAAAATGGGAATGTATAAAAAAGACCTGCCTTTTGGCCCCACAAGTTATAAATGGATTTATAAAGACTCAATACCTGAAAAATTTTTCTCGGGTTTTAAGTCTGGAGCCAGTAGATTGATAAATGGAAATTTATTAGTTTGTAGTGGATTGGATGGAAAATTATTTGAAGTAGATACGAATAATAGGATTGTTTGGGAATACATTAATCCTGTGGGGTCGGGTGATAATATTTTAAATGATGGAGAAACAGGAGGGAGTGTTGTTTTTAAATGCATTTTTTACAGCGACACCTTTCTTGGTTTTAAAGGAAAAACCTTAGAACCAGCAGGACCGATAGAAAAAAATTATTTCCAATATTTATGTTCAACCATTTCTCAAGATAGTGTACCTCCACTAAAAGCAGGTTTATTTCCTGATAATGGTTCAAAAAAAGTGGCCATAAATTCAAAGCTATTTATAACATTTAGTGAAAATATTTATAAAGGAAAATCTGGATTTATAAGAGTTTATGAGAACTCTGAATTGAAAGAAACAATACAAATTACCAGTGAAAAAATTAGTATTTCGGGAAAGGTAATGGCCATAAAAACTAAGGACAATTTTCTTTTTAATTCAAAAATATCAATTTCTATCGACCAAGGTAGCTGCACGGATTTTTCGGGTAATAAAATACTGGCGCTTAAATCCGAAAATTGGACATTTTATACCGAAAAATAAACGGATTAAATCATATCTGGTCGAAATGAAAAAATTAACCAAACGGGTTAAAATTCCTTTTTATTAAAATAATTCCGTATTCAATTGACTTATGAAAAAAATTGAATGGTAAGTGTAAATATCACAGTTGTGTAATTTTATTGTATCCAAATTTATACTTAAAATATTGAATATCAATTATTATATTCTATTTGTAATGGTATTTTTTATTTTTAAAAACTATTTTTTAATAATAGTTTATTAGGCTCATATTTTACCTATATATTTGAGACGTTAAAACCATAATAATTATGAAATTTATATCTACCTTTAAGACAAAAAGATTATCCAACCTCCTAAACAAAGTTTTTTTATTAGTTGCTTTGTTCTTTAGTATTGCCTCTATGGCTCAATCTCCATATTGTAACGCTCCATACTACTACAATTATGGTAGTTGTACCTACTACTACATGTCTGTTAATGCTGTTGACATAAGACAAGGCTCTACTTCATTGTATTATCGTGCCCATAATACTTTTGGTTATAATGGTTGCAATGCAGCCACAGGAGATTATACACTATTTAGTGGTACAAGTGGAGCGCCACTGTTTTCTTTTAAAGCAGGTGCTACCTACCAAATGGGATTTACAACAGGTCCTTCATATCCAGTAAATATTTTTATTTGGATTGATTTGAATGGAGATAAAGATTTTGCTGATGGTGAAGAATTTATTTCTTACGCAAGCACAACCACACCAAAGTGCAGCGGTGGTGGAATTATTGCCAACAATTCTTCTACTATCACGTATTATTCAGTAACAATACCAGCAAGTGTTACTACTGGTACCACACGTATGCGGATTCGTTCTACCTATTATGGTAATGGTTGTTACAATAGTTCAATTAATGGATGCAATGATATGTATTATGGCGAATGCGAAGACTACACTATTGCATTGGCAGCTAATGCTAATGATGCCGCTGTAACAGGTGTAACCACACCATTATGCAACCCTACAATGACGGCTACTGTAACCAATTTGGGTACAAATGATATAACAAGTTTAAATATTGGTTGGATGGTGAATGGTGTTCCACAAACCGTTAATACCCCTGGAAGTACCTTAGCAAAGGCAGGAGGTAAAAAAACCATTAATTTAACCCCTGACTTTAGTTTTGTTGATGGTACTACTTATACGGTAAAGGTTTTTACATATGCACCTAATGGAAATAATGATGCTGATAAAACCGATGATACTTCTAGGGTTACTTTTAAATATGTTGGTCCTTCTGGTACCCCAACAGTTTCTAATTCTACTAAGTGTGGACCAGGAAAGGCGCCACTTAAATGTACTACCCCTTTTCAAACGGATTCAGTTCTATGGTATAATGCAGCCACAGGCGGACAAGTTGTAGCCAAAGGTAAAAATACGTTATCCCCATCTTTAGTTTTGGGCGTTAATACCTTTTATGCACAATCTTTCAAATTATCACCCAATCAAAAACTACAAAATAGTTTGATGGGGAATTATACATATTATACCACTGGTCAGGCTGCCCAAGGTGGCTATGCTAACTTAACCCCAAAAATTGATATGTTTTTGGATAGTTTTAGAATTAGATTTTATAATAATACCCCTGGCTCTACCTACAGTATCTGGATGCGTACGGGAAGTTACGTGGGATATCAAACCAATGTATCCGGCTGGACTCAAATCGTAAATAATGCTGCTTCTTCTGTTAGAACAATAAGTGGTTATTATATAGGTACCTTAAAAGTACCGGAATTAATGCTAACTAAAGGAACCACTTATGGTTTTTGCATACTTAGCACCGGATCCAATCCAGTGTGGACATTTGGCTATAATAATGCAGGGCACACAGCCTCTGATGCCAATCTGGATTTGTTTACTCAGCACTATTTCTATGGATCAGCACCCTTTTCAGGGTATTGGTCACAGGGTTATACCATAAATTTAGAAGCCAATTACAGAAATGCCACTTGCCCAAGCGCCAGAGTAATGACTACTGTAACTGTAAAACCAAGTCCAAACGGAGCCACATTTGCAAAAGGCACACCTTTTCAAACTACCCAGCTTACCACCAATGGTTCATTAGGCACTCCGGATGTAGTAGCC
>JBJXDS010000117.1:0-5316 GCA_046154525.1 Bacteroidia bacterium | reverse complement strand
AAGGCATCGTAATTTTAGGTTTTACGTAATAGGAGGGGTGGGCTACAGATATAATTTTACTAGCGATGCTGAAACAGAGCGAAGCTTATCCAAACCCATTGTGGGCATGACACCCAATACATTCCATTATGACGTAGGTTTTGGATTAGACTTGTATTATCCCTATTTTAAATTTTCGCCTGAAATAAAAATAAGTAATGATATTGGAAGCTCACTTTACAAAGATCAGTATCCATTTACCACCACCCTTGGCGGCCTATACCCTAAGCTTATTCAACTATCCCTTCATTTTGAATAAATGAAGTTCACACTTCAAAAAACTGATTTACAAAGCAAGGCTCGCACCGGAATTATTGCAACCGACCATGGGTTAATACAAACCCCTGTTTTTATGCCTGTCGGCACACAGGGTACTGTAAAAGCAGTAGATCAACATTTTTTAAAACAAGACATTAATGCACCTATCATTTTGGGCAATACATATCACTTGTATCTTAGGCCCGGTACCTCGGTTTTAAAACAAGCCGGAGGGCTTCATAAATTTATAAATTGGGATAGACCCATACTAACTGATAGTGGAGGATATCAGGTGTATTCCTTATCTGCTAATAGAAAGTTAAAGGAAGAAGGGGTTGAATTCCGCAGCCATATTGACGGAAGTAAATTATTATTTACCCCCGAAAATGTAATAGATACCCAGCGCGAAATAGGTGCTGATATTATTATGGCGTTTGACGAATGCACCCCATGGCCTTGCGAAAAACCGTATGCCGAAAAAAGCATGCACCTCACCCATCGATGGCTAAAGCGATGTGTGGATCATTTTAAAAATACCGAAGGATTGTATGGGTATGAACAAACTCTTTTTCCCATTGTACAGGGAAGTACGTTCCCCGATTTGCGCAAGCAATCGGCTGAATATATAGCCTCGATGGAATGTGAAGGAAACGCCATTGGTGGCCTGTCGGTAGGTGAGCCGCATGATGATATGTATGCCATGACCGATTTAGTTTGCTCTGTTTTACCCGCAGACAAGCCTCGCTATTTAATGGGAGTAGGCACCCCGTCCAACATTTTGGAATGCATAGCCTTGGGTATTGATATGTTTGACTGTGTGATGCCTACCCGCAATGCACGCAATGGTATGCTCTTTACCCAATATGGAACCATAAATATCAGAAACAAAAAATGGGATACTGATTTTAGCCCTATTGACGATGAGCTTACCCCGCATTATTCCAAAGCCTATCTAAGACATTTGTTGGTGGCTAAAGAATATTTGGCGGCCCAAATATCAAGCATCCACAACCTTAAATTTTATATGTGGCTAGTAAATACGGCACGTGAAAAAATTACAGAAGGCACGTTTGTTGAATGGAAAAACAGCATGATTAAGGTGCTGGATGTAAGGCTGTAATTATGACCTAAGTCATTATTTATAGACTGATTTAATTTGTATGTTTGTTTTGATTTTAAAAAACTATAAAATGAAAAAAATAAATATACTAATACTATTCATTTTTTTAGCGTTATCAAGCTTTTCTCAAACAACTGCTACCAATTTTAATGGCAATGATTGCAGCGGAAATAATCACGACTTATTTGAGGAGTTAAATAATGGTAAAGTAATAGTAATTGATTGGGTCATGCCATGTTCTTCTTGTTTAGGTCCCTCAAAAACTGCGTATAATATCGTTCAAAGCTATGCATCTTCCAATCCAGGAAAGGTACTAATGTATGTTTGTGATGATTATGCAAACACCAGTTGCACCTCACTAGGAAGCTGGTTAGATAATAACGGAATGCCCAATACCATTAGGTTTTCGACCAATTTGATAAAAATGAGTGATTATGGAGCAGATGGGATGCCCAAAATTATAGTAATTGGTGGAATTAATCATTCGGTTTATTTTAATGAAATAAATACCGAAGCAGGAAATGTGAGCAAATTGCAGGCAGGTATAAAAGCAGCCATGGCAGCAGCAAGTATTAATGAAAAACCATTTTTATTTACTTCTTCATTTAATATTAGCCCTAACCCAGCCAATGGCAATACTACATTATCGATAACACTTTCAACGCCAGATAAACTAAGTATTGAAATTTTTAATTCTTTAGGAGAGAAAATTAAAACCGTGATTAAAAATGAAAACCTATCACAAGGGATAAATGATTTTGATATTTCAACACACAATATTCCAAATGGAATTTATTTTATTAAAGTTTATGAATTAAGCGGAACTAAAATAATAAAATTGGCTGTATCAAATGGTTAGCAGAAAATGAACTTTAAAAAAGCAATCCTTTACACTGTTTTAATAATTTACAATAACCATCTGTTTTCTCAATGCTGTGCAGGTGGAAGTGGAAGTCCTATTGCGGGAGGTGCATCGCAGGGTGTTTTGCAAAATCATCAATTTGATATTAACTCTAATTTTCAGGTTATAAGTACAAAAAAATTTTTAACGGGAAATTCATCTGCCAAAGATTTTTTAAACAGTTATAGCAGCAATTATATTTATAACAGGGTGGGATATGGCCTTACCAGTAAATTTACATTCTACATCGAATCGGGTTATTTTTTTGATAAAACACAAATAACCCTAAACAAAGTTCAAACAATAAAATCAAAAGGAATTGGGGATTTAATATTGTTCCCGCGGTATAATATTATAAATAGCACAAACAACAATAAACGAACAGAATTTACGGTTGGTCTTGGTTTTAAAATTCCGTTAGGCAAATATAATGATTCAAGCAGGGAGGTAGAGCCTTTTTCTGGAGACGTGTATTATATAACCAAGCCACTGGCAGTGCAGCCTTCGTCGGGAGCAAATGATTTGATTCTATATTCGTTTTTTTTAAGAGACTTCTCAAAATTTAAAATGTTTGCCAATGCGTTGTATATCAAAAAAGGCTGGAATCCATTAGGCGAAAAAATTGGCGACTTTTTTAGTGTAGGACTATTTGCAAGTAAATCTTTTTTTGATTGTGTAGGGGTTACCCTACAAATTAGAGGAGAATGGATTGACAAGATGAAACTGAACAATAATATATTACTATATGCCTACCCCAACTATGATCCAGATGCAACTGGAAGTAAAAAAGTGTTTTTTGCACCGCAATTAAGTTATACTTATCAATGCAATACTACAGTTTATGTTTTATCCGAAATTCCGGTTTATCAATATGTAACTAAAACACAAATAGCCTCTCAGTATCAAACCTCAGTTGGGGTGTCCTATAGATTTTTGCTTAACGAAAGCCGAAATAAATAGTTTTTTAATTAATGCACTTTTATTAATTTTTTAGGTGATTTTGGAATAGATAATCAAACCTATTAAAGTACAATATCTCGTGTCTTAAAGTATCGTATCTATTCTCTAAATTTGCCCCTACTATGAATCCCGTAGAACTTAAAGAAAGAACCAAGTTGCTTGGCCATACCTGTACCAAATTGGCCCTGCTTTTGCCCCAAAATAATTTAATAGCGATGCACCTTAGGAATGAACTTTTGGCGGTATCAATTGATTTACCATCTAAAACAAGAGGATTATTGGTTGGGCAGTCCACAGCCAATTTTGTAAGAAAACTGAGCGATTGCTCTGAACTGGCTGATAGGTGCGGTTACATTTTAGAATTTATTGACGATGAAAAAATGATGGAATCGCATCTGATAAACCCATTAATGGAAGAATGCAATGAACTTATTCGCCTTTTTTATTCGGCCTATAAATCGGTAAAAGACAAGATTGAGTAGTAAAGTTCAAATTTTAAAAAACAAATTTCAAATTTCAAGTTTCAAATTTCTATTCAACTGGTGCTAAAAAAACTTGATTTGTATATTATAAAAAGGTTCATGGTTACATTTGTTGTGGCACTTGGGCTTTTTACCCTTATCATCATAATTTTTGATGTATCCGAAAAATTAGATGATTTTGTAGAAAAACATGCCCCTTTAGGAGCCATTGTAAAAGGATACTATTTAAATTTTATCCCTTTTATTCTTAATCTATTCAGCCCCTTCTTTGTTTTTTTAACCGTCATTTTTTTTACCTCCAAGCTGGCAGGCAAATCAGAGATAGTTGCTATGCTGGCTTCAGGCATGTCTTATAACCGTTTTTTAAGGCCTTATTTATTAGTAGCCTTATTTTTTGGAATATTTTCGTTTTGGCTCAATGCATGGATAATTCCCAAAAGTGATAAAAAAAGGGTTGAATTTGAAAACCGATATATCCGCAATGTTAATGACGAATATAAGGAAAACATTATTCGGCAGATAAAACCAGGAATCGTTATGTCACTTGGAAATTTTAACCGGATGGATAGCTCGGGATTTAACCTTAATATTGAATGGGTTGATAATGGGAAAATTGTAAAAAAAATAACAGCTGAAAGAATAAACTGGAACCGAAAAAATAAACAATGGCGGCTGTTTAATTACCGGTATCGCCATATTTATAGCTCAGGTCAAGAAAGCCTTACTATGGGCGAATTTCAGGATACACTTATTCCATTTAACCCAACAGATTTTTTCAGACGCGATGATGATGTTCAATCGTTTGACATGAAAGAGCTGGATACTTACATAGAACTGGAAAAAATGAGAGGAACTGGCCGGGCTTTTTTTTACACCACCGAGAAATACCGTAGGTATGCGGCCCCATTTTCACTAATGTTGCTCACCTTTATTGGTGTGTGCGTTTCCAGTTCTAAAAAGCGAGGTGGCATGGGGGTTAACCTGGCGGTAGGGTTATTTGTAAGTTTTGCTTACCTTTTTATTATACAATGGTTTATTTCTTATGGAACCACGGGTAGCATGGCTCCATGGCTGGCGGTTTGGTTGCCTAATATGTTATTTTTGCCCATAGCATTTTATTTTTATGTTACAGCTCAAAAATAATTTTAAGTTTAGTTTTCTGGTTTGGCTTGCCTTGATAATACTAAGTAATAACGCTTTTTCACAAAATATATTTACCGATAAAACCAATCAAAAAATATGGGAGGCAAAGGATAGGAGCGACATTTTTTACACAAATTATATCTTAAAAAAGGGGACGAGCACACAAAAGATTTTAGTATTAAAGGGTTTGTTAAGTTGGCATGATACAATTTTTAGAATACCACTTTTAAAATTAATTAAAAAAGGGAATGCCGATGTTAAAATTGCAACTCTGGAAGCCATAGGCCAAAGCCGGGATTCATTTTATATTCCTTATTTATTAAAAATTATTCATAAAAAGAGTAGTAAAAAAATAAAACCTACAGCTTTAGTAGCTCTGGGCAAATGCATTACAAAATCAAAGGTTGATAAAT
>JBJXDS010000116.1:0-16250 GCA_046154525.1 Bacteroidia bacterium | reverse complement strand
CATAAATAATTGAATCACTATTACCAATAATCTTAACGGATGTAACATAGGTGAGATAAGGAAGTGTTTTTTCTCTGTATTTGGCGTAGTTAATATTGTAAAAACCTGTTTCAGAGCCAATCAGTATATTTGCGGAATTGTATGGAAAAATGTTTTCGAAACCACTCAGCAAATGATTATATAATTCGGGTATAAATTTTACTTGTGGCTTGGGTGCTTTAAAATCAATTAGACCTAACATTTTTTCATGTACGAACCAAATATTGCCTTCCTGATCTTCTTTTAGGTAGCGTATGGATTTTTTTCCAAGTAATTTTTGATAATGGGGTGATGGAATAATCTTAGAACCTTTATAATCTGTTTCATATATACCATGGGTTGTTGCAAATAGAATTTTACCCTTCAATTTAAAAACATGGTTGTCTAAGTCAGCCGGCAATCCATGCTGCATAGTGTATTTCTTAATAGTATTATCTTTCCAATTAATTTTGAATAGTCCATGGTAAGGATGTGATACCCAAATAAATGGACCATCTACTTCCATATATCGGCTGGATTCTATAAAATTTTTAAGGGTTCCTTCATTCTTAAGTTTGCCATTTTCTACCGAAAACAGATTGATACCAAAATAGTTGCCGCATGCAATTTTAGCTGGAACAGTGCCTGGAATTGGCTTAAATGTCCAAAAACCGGAGGAATTTGAAACATTGGCAGCCTTGTGATCTAAAATAGTCCAAAAACCATCGTCGCGGCCGACCAAAAGTTGCTTTCCAAAAACGAATAAGTTCCACGTAAGCCCACTCAAAATAGGTTGAGGTTCAGCGGATATTTTACTTAAATCCGTGTTTGAGCCTATAGGCAGGTGTTGCAATCCGGTGGTGAGTGCAAAATATAATTCACCATTTAAAACAGTTGCACCTTGCCCGCTGCCATTATTAAAGGAAGCTGGATTGATATGCCTTATGGGATTATTCCAATCCATAAGTGCAATACTATTATCTAACCCAATCCAAGTAGTACCGTCGAAACCCGTGTAGGTGCATCGGATTGTATTGCTTATCAACCCATTTTTGGTTGAGATTTTATCAAGTATTGCACCGTTTCGGTTAATTTTATATAATCCTGAGTTATAAGATCCAACCAAAAAACTTGTTTTGTCCAATATATCCAAGGAGGTGAAGTGCTTTTCGGAACTTGAGCTTTTAAGTAAAAATGGACGTAATGAGTTTTGAGTTAGTAGAAATAAACCATGGCCTGAGGTACTTATTAAACTTGTATCTTTACCAAAGGGTTTACTGTCGTTAATCATAAAACCGGGTGGCAAAGCACCGGGTTGGATAAGGGTTTCCCACTTCCCATTATTATACACAAGAATTCCTCGTTTACTATCCAAGGCTATAATTTTGTTGTTGTGTTTTTTAAGAGATAACCAAATAGAGTTGGGTTTAAAATACGTTAGTTTTTGATCCGAGTATCTAAAAATTACCTCGGATGCCATAAAAAATACTTCCTTTTCAGTTACTTCAATATTCCAAATGTCTGCAAATGAGCGGACAGATGGTGGTAAAAGACTCTTAAGTGATGTGTAAGTTAGTTTGCCAAAATTATCTGCTGCATAAAAACCAAACTCATCTTGAGCACCTGCATACAATTTTCCATCCTTTCCAAAGGCAATGGATCTTAAAATAGTTTTGTTTGGGACAGGAAACAATTTCCAATTTGTTCCATTATAAACCAAAAGCCCTTCATTATTGGCTATATATATGCGGCCAAAGTCGTCACGTTCTATTTTCCAATTTTGCGTACCTGCGGCGTATTCCGATTTGGTGAATACGGATACTTTAACCTCTCCGATGGGAGCTTGGCCATAGGCTGAACATAGACATAGAAAAGATAGAAAGGAAAAAAATAAAGCTTTTCCAACCGAATCTTTTAGTTCAATATTTTGTTTTATCTTGTTTATTATTGTTGTGTTATATTTTGTAAAATTAATATAATTGATGATTGATGTAGTAGAGATGTACTGTTTTTTTTGGTGAGTGCTATATCAAACCTATACTTTCGTTCAAAATTTTAAACGGTTTGAAAATAAAATTGTTTGAAAATAGCAAAAATTGATTCCCGAAATTGAAATCCCTCAAATTAACAAACTAAATTTAAGCGTTATAAATATTGAACTATGATAAAAAACCTACTTCTTTTGAGCATTTTGTTTTTAACTTCCTTTTCTATATTTGCTCAAACAGGCAAAGTGGCCGTAGTTAAATCAGGTAATGGATTTAAACTATCTGTGGATGGCAAAGACGTATTCATCAATGGAATGAACTGGGATTATTTTCCAATAGGTACAAACTATAATTACAGTTTATGGACTCAATCGGATGATGTGATAATGGCCGCTTTGGATATTGAGATGCCCTTGCTTAAAAATATGGGTGTAAACGTTATCCGCCAGTATACCGGTGTTCCGCCAAAATGGGTAAAATATATTTACGAGAATTATGGCATATACACCATGCTCAATCACTCTTTTGGCCGTTATGGTTTAACCATTAAAGGCAAGTGGGAACCGAATACCGACTATTCAAATTCGGATGTTAGAGAAATTTTGCTTAAGGAAACAAAGGAAATGGTTTCACAATACAAAGAAACCCCCGGCGTTTTGATCTTTTTATTGGGTAATGAAAATAACTATGGCCTATTTTGGAGAGGTGCTGAAACCGAGAACATACCAATGGCCGATCGAAAATCTACGCAAGGTGCCAACTTCTTATATAAGCTGTTTAATGATGCCGTAAAAGAATTAAAAGCCATAGATGTAAATCATCCCATGGCTATTTGCAATGGCGACCTTCTTTTTTCGGATATTATTACCAAAGAGTGCACCGATATTGATATTTTAGGAATTAATAGTTACCGTGGACTTACGTTTACCGATTTATATGATCGTGTGAAAAAAGAGTTAAATATGCCGGTAATCCTCACCGAATTTGGTTCAGATGCTTTTAATACCATAGCCAACAAGGAAGATCAGGAATATCAAGCAAAAGTATTGCTAAGCAACTGGAAGGAAATTTATATGAATACTGTTGGAATGGGTAAAAATGAAAACAGTTTAGGTGGTTTTACCTTTCAGTTTAGTGATGGCTGGTGGAAGACCGGTCAAACCATCAATTTGGATGAACATGATGCAACTGCATCATGGTCCAATGGAGGTTACTCCAACGATTTTGTAAAAGGGGAGAATAACATGAATGAGGAATGGTTTGGAATCTGTGCCAAAGGCCAGACAAATGAACGTGGCACTTACGAACTTTATCCGCGTGCAGCATATTATGCGCTTCAAAATGTACACAGATATGATCCGTATACTGGAAGTACTGCCACAATGAATGCGTTGTTCAGTGGAATTTCGATAGCAGATGCCGCATTAAGGGCAAGAGGCGATAAGGCTGTGCTGGAATCGAAAGATAAAGGAAAATTGTATGTGAGTAATTTACAAGCCAACTTTAATACCTATCAAACCGGAGGAAGTCTCACAACCACTCCAGCAACTGCCAACCCTTCAAATACATCCACATATCCAAGCGGGCAGGGATTTGATCATATGCAATCCTTTAATGTAGGGGTAACAGCCAGACCAACGCCTAATATGAAAGCAAATGTTCAGTTTAATGTGCTTGGGAATGTTGCCACCAACCCCATCGACGAAGTGTTTTACGAAAATAGAGGAAGGCCGATCATTATTCAGACTACAAGCGGACCTCAACAAATGACCGATAATAATAGAGTACAGTTATATAGAGCCGATTATTCATGGGATGCTAAAGAGTTTAAATTGACCGGATTTTATAGAACCGGCCATTATCATTGGGGATATGAAGGCGACTTTTTCGGACTTTACCGAGAAGCCAACTATGGTCCTAATATTGATTTATACAATGGTAATGCCCCATTTGGATTTGAATTGGAGGGAAAAAAACGTATGAAAGGATTTAAACTTGCGTTTGGTCCTGAATTATGGTGGGGTGCCAACCCGGCTTTGCTTTTAAAGTACAGCAAAAATATCGCTGGTTTAGATGTTACAGGAATTTTCCATGAGGATATAACACAGAGAAATAATATACAAAGTTCTTTTGCTGTTCCGATTCCAAAAACCAGAAGATTAACATTAGCCATTGGTAAAAAAATGGAAAAACTCACCTTTGATTTAGGTGGAATGTGGGGAGGTCAGCCTCTTAACGGAAGAACCTTCCAATTAATTGAAGACAATATTGTATATGAAGATAAAATCCAAAGTTCTGATAATTTTGGAGGAAAGGCAAAGTTAACATACTCCACAGGAGCAATACGTTGGTATGGTCTTGCTTCATACATGGGTCTCGTAGCCAACGGAGGTGTAGATCAAACAAGAACATTTACCGGATGGGCACTTAAGGACATAGGAAGTGGAAACATGTACAATGTTTTAACAGGATTTACTTACAATGTAGGGAAAATACAAATTGCTCCTAATTTCCTGTATCAAAAACCGCTAGCAGGCCCTATAGGACCTGAATTTGCGGCTCCGGCTCGACCAAGAAATATCTTAGATGATCCTTTTTCTGTTAGAGGAAATAGAGAAACAGTAGGGGGAGAGCTTTTACTTACCTATGATCCTACGCCTGCTACATGGATGTATGAGTGGGACAATGACAGAATGGAGGATGCTAAATTTGCCATGAGTACAGGTTTTGTATATCGACACCTTCCTACAGTTCAGGATGCTGCTATCGGTATTCTCGGAAACGGCCGTACTACCTTCGTTTTCCCGGGTTCCGCACCGGCGCAAGACCTTTGGGAAGTAAATGCAAGAGTGGTTTCGAAAATAAGTCAAGCCTTTGGCATTATTGGAAACTTTTATTTTGGAAATGGCCAGGCTAATGGAAGTAATACCAGAACAATAAATCGTTATGGCGCTGACATTCGTACGATCTATAAAAAAATGAAACTAAACGCCATTGTAAAAATTGATGATTGGGGACCTTTTGACTATCACAGAGATTTCAATTTAACGTTTCCGCTTCAGTTGATCGGTGATTGGTCGATAGAAATTGGCAAACCCGATTGGTTTTTGCTACCCGGTACCCGACTTGGTATACGAGGAACCTACCGTACACTTGATAGATACTCGAATAGATATTCACCAACTGAAACATTAAATAACTTAGGACAGTTTGTCCCGGACCCAAATACAATTGGTTTTCCTAACGGTAACGAATGGGAATTTAGAACCTACATTCAAATAAATATCAATAATTAACGAAGTTTCAAAACGTATTAAAAATGAAAAAAATGAAAATTTTAAGTAAACAATATATAAAAATAAATCTCCTTGCAGCATTTTTGATTGTTCAATCAGGTTGTGAAAGAAAATTATCTGACGATGCAGTATTGCCATCCTTTGGGACAACCGGTGAAATTTTTACAGACAACTTTATTGGCTTGGGTTCCAATTTTTATTTCCCATTTTTAACGGCAAAGCCGGATGTATTCTCCGTGGATATGAATGAGGGTTATCAAAGCAATGCCTCCATAAGAATAGATGTGCCTAATGCTACAGATCCAGGAGGAGGTTATGCAGGAGCCATCTTTAGGGTTGATGGTGCCGGTAGAAATCTTAGCGGTTATGATGCACTCACATTTTATGTAAAAGCTTCAACCGGTATAAAACTTGATGAAGTGGGTTTTGGTTTGAACTTCCTGGGGGACAAATATAGAGTTACGACTTCAGCTGTGAATGTAGGAACTAACTGGTCAAAGGTAATTATCCCAATACCTGATCCATCTAAACTAACAAATGAAAGAGGTGTTTTTTGGTTTGCTGCCGGATCAAAAGGGACAGCTGGTTCAGGATACGCTCTTTGGTTTGATGAAATGAAATTTGAAAAACTAGGAACAGTTGGTAAGCCAACCTCAACTATTGCAAATGGCGCAACAAGCACAGTTAAAACATTTATAGGTTCTTCAACCACCATAACCGGGCTAAACCATGTTTTTAACCTTGTCAATGGAACTGATATCGTTGTGGCGTCTTCTGCAGCTTATTATGAGTTCAAAAGTTCTAATCCTACTGTTGCTGCCGTAAATGATTCCGGGGTGGTAAAAGTTCTCACAACCGGAACCGCAGAAATAACTGCAACAGTTAAGGGAGTACCTGCCAAGGGTAAACTAATTATCGAATCAAAAGGAGACTTCCCTGGAGCACCGGTTCCAACTAAGCCTAAGAGTGATGTGAAATCTATTTTCAGTGATGCATACACCAATGAAACGGAAAGCAATTTTACCCCAAATTTTGGAGGGTCTACAACCCTAACCGAGGAGTTAACTACCAGCAGTGGTAAAGTGATGCAATACACCAACAATAATTATACGGGAATCATGTTTGCAAACCCGGTTGATGCCTCAGGTCTTGGATTTTTGCATATCGATGCCTATGTGGAGAATGCTGCAACAAGTATTGGAATTCAAATTAGAGATATCGGTGGAAATAAACTCATTGAAACGGATGTAAACACTGGCTTTCCTATGGGTGACGATAAAGATAACAGATCTACTATCTCAGGTTTTCAGGCCGGTGTCTGGAAATCGTTTGATATTCCTTTGAATGGAAATATATTAAACCAAAAGAACAACTTGGGCGCCATTATTATTGTGGGTGGAACTCTCTTTTATCTTGACAACATTTATTTCTACAAGTAAAATATCAAAAAGTATAATTCTTTAAATCAAAATTCAATGAACAAAACATTTAAAACAATACCATTGGCATCGCTAATAGTTATAATGGCAGGCTGTGAAATAGAACCTAAACAGACCTTGCCGGATAGAAACTATGAATTAGTTTGGAGTGATGAGTTTGACGGTGATTCGGGTACAGCACTAAATGCGACAAAATGGGCGTATGACTTAGGTACCGGTCAAAACGGTTGGGGAAATAATGAAATTCAAACCTATACCAGCAGACCTGAAAATATATCCATGGATGGGAAAGGCCATCTAAAAATTACCGCCTTAAAGGATGGTTCCGGTAACTATTCCTCCGCCCGTATAAATACGGATGGTTTATATACGCAACAATATGGCAGATTTGAGGCCCGGATTAAAACCCCGACCGGGACCGGAATGTGGCCAGCCTTTTGGATGCTGGGGAGTAATAAAAAAACTGTAGGTTGGCCTCAATGTGGTGAAATCGATGTGATGGAACAACGAGGAAAGTTCTCTAACATAACACTAAGCACCCTTCATGGACCGGGGTATTTCGGGGGACTAGCATTATCAAAATCTTACGGACTACAAAATGATAGATTTGATACCGATTTTTACATTTATGCAGTAGAGTGGGGTGAAAACTATGTGGATTTTTTTGTAAATGATTATCTTTTTACACGAATCACACCTCAAGATACACCCGGAGAGTGGGTTTTCAATCAGCCCTTTTATTTACTGTTGAATCTGGCCGTTGGAGGAAATTTTGGTGGTCCGCCTAATAACAATACGCCTTTTCCCGGTTCTATGACCATTGATTACGTGAGAGCTTACAAGGAGAAATAGATCTAATCAATTTTTAAGAAGTATAAACCCCTTGAAAGGATCTTGGTTTTTATTTGCCTTTTTGTAGGCAATTGAAAATTTTAATCCAAGCAATTCTGAATCAATACCTGCAAAGTAATAATGTGAAATAACTAAACAGAGTTAATTTAAAATACCAATCCAAAATAATTATAGAGAAGTAGACAAAAATGCCAAGCCTAAAAAAAGTCAATGATGAAACTCTTGTAGAAATTACACGATTAAAAATAGACGGAGAAAACTTTTATTGCATTTCTAATTTTGGTGAAATGCGTCCGTTTTTTATGAGCATAGTAAGTGATAATAATCATTGGATGTTTATCTCAAGCAATGGAGCACTTACAGCCGGCCGAAAGAATGCTGAATACGCATTATTTCCCTACTATACAGTCGATAAAATTACGGAGTCCTTTGACACAACAGGTGGAAAGTCTATTTTTCAGATTATACTTAACAGCGAAACCCATATATGGGAAC
Organism: Bacteroidia bacterium; assembly: GCA_046154525.1. Taxonomy (GTDB): domain Bacteria; phylum Bacteroidota; class Bacteroidia; order NS11-12g; family UBA9320; genus JABWCE01. Next base: position 8,162 of record JBJXDS010000116.1, on the reverse strand, counting down.
CCTTTTCAGAGCGGAATTTGGGTATGTACAAAACCACCAGAAATTTGTACAAAAATGCCTTAGGTAATAAACTGATTTTTGAAGAAATAAATCACGACTTTGAACTTACCTTCCGATATGAGTGGAACACAAGCGGTATTTATGGATTTATTCGTAAATCATCGTTAGAAAATAAGGGTGACCAAGATTTAACGATTCATATTCTCGACGGTATTCAAAACATAATGCCTGACGGAGTAAGCAGCGATTTACAAAATGCAGCAAGTAATTTGGTAGATGCCTATAAACGCAATGAACTAAACATTGAATCAGGTATGGGGATTTTTGCTCTTAGTGCTATCATCGTAGACAAGGCTGAGCCGAGTGAAGCTCTAAAAGCCAATGTGGCTTATTCCATTGGCTTGGATAATCCAACATATCTTCTTTCTTCCTTACAATTGAATAATTTCAGAAAGGGTCTTCCCGTTACGCAGGAAGAAGATATAAAAGCGGAAAGGGCTGCTTATTTTATAAATAAAGAAATAACCTTAGCTCGCCATAGCAAAAAAAACTGGCTTATTGTTGCCGATGTGAATCAAAGTCAATCGGATGTGGTAGCTCTTATTAAAGCGATAGAGACCAACAAAGCGTTGAAAAAACAAATTGAGGATGATATTGAACTTGGATCTAAACAATTGATCGAACTCAATGCATCTTCCGATAGTATGCAACTATCCGCAGATGTTTTTAGAGATACACGTCATTTTTCCAATACCCTTTTCAATATAATGCGTGGTGGTGTTTTTGATTTTAATTACCAGATTGAGAAATGGGATTTGGTCAATTACCTTGCTGCGGCCAATAAAGAGGTTTATAAATCCAACAAAAAGTTATTAAACAGCTTGGATGATTCATTCAGCGTATTTTCCTTAGAAAAATTAATCAGTCAATGTAATGACAAAAATTTCAAACGACATTGCACTGAATACATGCCTCTCAAATTTAGCCGAAGGCATGGAGATCCAAGCAGACCGTGGAATAAATTTTCTATTAACACACGCCATGAAATAGACCATTCAAAAATTCTGGATTTTGAAGGTAATTGGAGAGATATTTTTCAAAATTGGGAAGCTTTAGCCATTTCATACCCTGCCTTTACTAAGAGTATGATCCACAGGTTTTTGAATGCAAGTACCTTTGAAGGATACAATCCTTACAGAATAACTAAAGGTGGTTTTGATTGGGAAACAGTAGAACATGACAACCCGTGGTCTTACATTGGTTATTGGGGAGATCATCAGATAATATACCTACTCAAATTATTAGAAATTAATGAGAAGTACTACCCGGGCCAATTGAGTAAAGACTTTAATGAAGATCAATTTGTTTATGCCAACCTGCCTTACAGGATAAAAAATTACAAAGAAATTTTAAAAAACGCCAAGGACACCATAGAGTTTGACGAGGAACTTGATGCTAAGATCAGAAAAAATCGTGAAACTATGGGGTCGGATGCAGCGCTTTTGGTCGCACAAGACGACAAAATTTATACGGTTAATTTTATAGAAAAAATATTAGCAACCGTTCTATCAAAACTTTCCAATTTTATACCGGAGGGTGGAATTTGGATGAATACGCAGCGTCCGGAATGGAACGATGCCAATAATGCACTGGTAGGTAATGGGGTTTCCATGGTTACACTCTATTACTTACACAGATTTCTCGAATTTTTCGGAAAACTCATAGAACAAACCAAACATGACCGTGTAGAATTATCGAATGAGTTAATTATATTCTTTAAAAAAATACACGCAACCTTTGATAAAAACGAGTATCTGCTGAAAGATGTTATAGACGATGTTCATCGAAAAGAAATACTGGATAGTCTTGGACAAGCTGCAAGCAACTATAGAGAACACATATACAAGCAGACGTTTTGGGGTGAGAAACGGACTATTTCATACCGCAGACTCAGAAGTTTTGTTAAAGTTAGTCTTCGATTTATTGAACATACCATCAAAGCCAATAAGCGTGATGACCACATGTATCACTCCTATAATTTGATGACAGTTAAAAGCATTAAAGAGATTTCTATTTCTTTCCTCCCAGAAATGCTCGAAGGTCAGGTTGCCGTGTTAAGCTCCGGTTTTTTATCACCTAAAAATGCCATAAAATTATTGGACAGCATGAAGAATAGTGCTCTCTTTCGTCCGGACCAATATAGCTATTTACTCTATCCTAATAAGCAGCTCCCTAAATTTTTAGAGAAAAATAGAATTCCCAAAGAAGCGGTAAAAAGTTCAAAGCTCTTAAAAGCGATGCTTAAGGTTGGAGATAAGTCACTGTTAGAACAGGATGTAAATGGTGAGTATCATTTTAACGGTAAGTTTAAAAATGCTATTGATTTGAACATAGCCTTAGAAAAATTAGAGGAAACCGATTTTGCTGACTTAGTAAAACTAGAGAAAAAAACCATTTTAAATACCTTTGAATCAGTGTTCAACCATAAATCATTTACCGGCCGTTCCGGAACATTCTATGGGTACGAGGGTCTTGGTTCAATATATTGGCATATGGTTTCTAAACTGCAACTGGCTGTACAGGAAGTCTCTCTCCGGGCAGTGGAAGACGAAGAAAGCGCTGAAGTTGTTGGCAGACTTTTGGAACATTACTATGAAATAAATGCAGGGGTAGGTGTACATAAATCGCCGTTGCTTTACGGAGCTTTTCCTACCGATCCCTATTCGCATACACCTGCAGGTAAAGGAGCACAGCAGCCCGGAATGACCGGTCAGGTAAAAGAAGACATTTTAAGTAGATTTGGCGAATTGGGCGTTTTTGTGAATAAGGGTTGTATTTATTTTAATCCTTGTTTATTGCGAAAAGATGAGTTTACGCAACAAGATCGCATGTTTCATTATGTAACCATAAGCAAGGAACATAAAACATTTGCTCCTGAACCCGGTTCACTCTGCTTTACTTTTTGCCAGGTGCCCGTTATTTACCGTTTGTCAAATGACAATCATCTCGAAATTGAAAAAGAAGGAGGATTATTGGTAACCGGTAACTCACTTCACCTGGATGAAGAAACAAGTGCAAACATATTTAACCGAACCGGTGCAATAACCAAAATTACCGTGCATGTTAAAGAATCTATTTTAAAGTAATGGGATGCTAAAATTGAGTACACTATATCGTTTTTTAGCACTGCTACTTATCATTATTAGTGTCTCATGCAGCACCCCAAACTCTAAAAATAATAACCTAAAAAAAACAAGGACTACCAAAACCGCAACTCAAATACTAGGCGATTCAAATTACCTGGCTATATGTTATGGAGGATACCGTTACGATACAAGAGACTCACAGCCTACCATAACTCAAATCAAAGAGGATATGAAATTGCTGAATGCAATGGGTATTAAAGTGCTAAGGACTTATAATACTAAGTTAAAAGAAATAGAAAATATACTAGAATCAATAACTGAGTTGCAAAAAGAAGATTCTACGTTTGAATTGTATGTGATGTTAGGGGCTTGGATAGATTGCGAAAATGCATGGACAAACAAAGTGCCAAATCATGAGAACGAAAACGAAGTAGCAAATTCTGCGGAGATTAAAAGAGCAGTTGATTTAGCCAATAAATACCCGGGCATTGTTAAAATGATCTCTGTTGGTAATGAAGCCAGGGTAAAATGGGCAACAGCGTATTATGTTCAACCAAATATAGTATTGAAATGGGTAAACTATTTGCAAAATCTCAAGAAGGAAAATAAATTAGATAAAAATCTTTGGGTAACAAGTTCTGACAACTTCGCTTCCTGGGGCGGAGGTGATACACTATATCATGGAAATGATCTGGAGAAATTGATTCAGGCAGTTGATTTTGTATCAATACATACCTATCCTGTGCTTGACACGCATTATGATCCCGAATTTTGGGGTAGCAATGGCTTAGAACTTCAACTTCCAAAAAGTGAAGCGGTAGAAATGCTTATGCAAAGAGCGGTAGGGTTTGCTCAAAAGCAGTACACCAACGTGGTGAAATATATCCGACGTGTTGATAGCACAAAACAAATTCATATTGGTGAAACAGGCTGGGCAAGTAGTTCAGACGGATACTTTGGCAGTGAGGGCTCTAAAGCTTGTGATGAGTTTAAGGCAGGTATTTACTACAAACTAATGCGTAAATGGACTAACGAGGCTAAAATCTCATGCTTTTATTTTGAAGCATTTGACGAGAAATGGAAAGCCGCTAGTAACATAAAAGATGCGGAGAATCATTTTGGGTTATTTACCATTGACGGGCAAGCCAAATATGGTTTATGGCATTTGTTAGATAAAGGTGTTTTTAAAGAATTGAAACGCGATGGAAATACCATTGTTAAAACTTACGGTGGCAAAAAAGAAGATTTATTGAAAACTATTGAACTGCCTCAATTATTAAAAAATTAAACTGCAATGAATACTAAACAGTGTTTATATAACTCAAAAATCATTTTTATTATGATGATTTGCGCTGTTTTTATTCAATGTAATACAACTGATAAAATGACTGTGGATGTATATGAAACTTCGGAAAAAGGGAATGCTTTAACTTTAATCAGAGATTTTAAACCGGCTAAAAAATCATTAACCATACATGTTGATCCGGATAAGCAATTTCAGAAAATTACAGGATTTGGCGGGTCGTTTACAGAAGCATCTGCGTTTTTATTAACTAAACTTAGTCCTGAAAATAGAAAGAAAATATTAGAGGCCTATTTTGGCAAGGAAGGTGCAAATTATTCATCAACCCGGACACATATTGCATCCTGTGATTTTTCATTAGGAAACTATACATATGCTAAAGTGGAAAATGATTTAAAAATGAAGCATTTTAGCATTGTGGATGATAAAAATGATTTAATTCCTATGATCTTAGAAGCTCAAAAAACCTCAAAAGAAGGATTTAAAATTATAGCTTCACCCTGGACTGCGCCACCCTGGATGAAAGACAATAAAAGTTATGTAGGTGGAAAACTATTGCCTGAGTTTAATGATGCGTTTGCTTTGTACTTTTCCAAATATTTATCGGCTTATAAAAAAGAAGGTATTGATATTTGGGGTATTACAGTGATGAATGAGCCCCATGGAAATGGAAATAATTGGGAAAGCACCTTGTTTTCACCCAAAGAAATGACTGATTTTGTTCAAAATCACTTAGGGCCAAAATTAGAAAAAGATGGTTGGGGTAAAGTAAATATTTTTGGCTACGATCAAAACCGGGCAGGATTAAAAGAATGGGTAGATGAAATGTACAGAGATAAAAAATCATCCGAGTATTTTGCAGGTACAGCCATGCATTGGTATGAAAGTACATACGATTATTTTCCGGATGCCCTTCAATATGCGCACAAAAAAGCACCTGAAAAATATTTAATTGAAACCGAAGGTTGTGTAGATTCTGAAGTACCGAAGTGGAAAGATGATGCCTGGTATTGGAAAAAAGAAGCCACCGATTGGGGTTGGGATTGGGCCAGTGAAAAAGACAAACACTTACATCCCAAATATGCACCCGTAAATAGATATGCTACTGATATAATAGGATGCTTAAACAATTATGTAGATGGTTGGGTAGATTGGAATATGGTTTTAGACAGGCAAGGCGGTCCCAATTGGTTCAAAAACTGGTGTGTAGCTCCTGTAATTGTGTATCCGGATAAAAACGAGGTATACTTTACACCGTTATATTATGTAATGGCTCATTTCAGTAAATTTATGCGTCCGGGAGCCGTGAAAGTCGGTTGTGAAATTAATCATAAAGAAGTGATGGCAACTGCAGTAAATAATCCGGATGGGAGTATTGTAATTGCTGTTTTTAATCCTACTATAGAGAAATACACCATTTCAATCCATATAAATAATGTGATAAAAAATATTACAATCGATGCAAAAGCGTTACAAACAATCGTCATAAAAAATAATAACTAACTCATGTCACATCAAATTACAACACAAAAAGTTCCTTTAGGCCAAAAAATTGCATTTGGTTTAGGAATGCTGGCCAACCAAATGTTTCCCGCTGCATTAGGGATTTTTATGGTTGTATTGGTAGAGAATTTAGGTATGCCTTCGTGGATGTGGGGTGTTTTATTCTTTGTGCCAAGAATAGTAGATGCATTTTTTGACCCAATAATGGGATTCATTTCTGATAATACAAAATCAGTTTGGGGAAGACGGAGACAATATGTCTTTGTAGGTTCCATAATAATGGGAATAGCATTTATGATCATGTGGCAATTGTATAGAGAAGATAGTGTAATGTACAATTTTACCTTCTTTCTCACTTTTTCGCTTATTTTCCATATAGGACTTTCTATTTTTAGTGTTCCTTATGTTGCAATGGGTTATGAAATGAGTGATGATTTTCATGAACGCACAAGTATTATGGCGATTTCTCAATGGATTGGACAATTTGCTTGGGTAATTGCACCTTGGTTTTGGGTGATAATGTATGATCCATCTTGGTTTCCAAATGCCGATACAGCAACAAGAACATTAGCAATTTGGGTTGGTACAGTTTTTATGTTACTGGCAATGGTTCCAGCTATATTTATTAAAAGTAAATCAACCAAGTTTGATGATACATTGGCACCACTTACATACAAAACTATTGGAGGAAGTTTAAAAGAAATTTTAATCAGCTTTAAAGAGGCATTTTCTAATAAACCTTTTAGAAAACTGTGTATTGCTACGTTTTTTATTTTTAACGCCTTTAATACGGTTGCTGGTTTTACTTTTTTCATCGTTGTTTATTATTTATTTAATGGTGATACTGCAGCAGCGGGTATTTGGCCAACGCTTTTTGGGTGTGGAGGTGCTTTAGCAACTACGTTTATAGTTATTCCCATTGTAGCTTGGATAGCAAAAAAAATGGAGAAAAAAAGAGCTTTTTTAATTTGCCAAGGCATATCTATTTTTGGTTACATTTTGTTATGGTTTCTTTTCATTCCCGGTAAACCTTATATGTTTTTGTTTGCTTTGCCATTCTTTTCTTTTGGTATAGGAAGTTTGTTTACCTTGATGATGTCTATGACAGCCGATGTTTGTGATATGGATGAATTAGAATCCGGCAAAAGAAGAGAGGGGGTTTTTGGTGCTATATATTGGTGGATGGTAAAATTTGGTTTTGCAATAGCAGGATTACTGACTGGCGTTATTATGTCGGTTGTTGCTTTTAAAGCAGGTGCTCCAACCCAACCGGAGGGTGCCGTTACCGGATTAAGATTGTTTTTTTCAGGGGTGCCAATTTTTGGAACGTTGATCGCTATGTGGGTCATGTGGAACTATGACCTAACAGAGAAGAAAGCCAGAGACATAAAAAAAGAATTAGATGCCAGAAAAGGCAAGGTGAAATTTGGTTCATCGGCCTATCTTTCAGGAAAATTAAATTCACTGCTACAAAACACTAATTTAAATTCCATTAAGGGTAATGATTACAGTCAAAAAAGTGAAGCTGAAATAGAAACTATATTTTCTGAACTGTTTAATGCCGGATTAAAAGGATTCTGCTTTAGTCCCTACGTTGAAGGGCAAAAAATTGGAGATATTTTATCACAGGAACAAATCAGAAGAAGAATAGATATCATTGCACCGCATACTAAATGGATCCGAACTTTTTCGTGTACTGAAGGAAATGAATTAATACCCGAAATTGCACACCAAAAAAATATTAGAACAGTAGTTGGAGCATGGATAAGCAATGATAAGCAGAGAAATGAAAGTGAAATAAATACCTTGATAAAACTGGCGAATGCCGGTTTGGTTGATATCGCAGTTGTAGGTAATGAAGTATTGCATAGAGGAGAAATATCTGAATCAGAATTGATTGATTATATAAAAAGGGTAAAGAAAGCCATACCGGGCCATATTGAAGTGGGTTATGTGGATGCCTATTATCAATTTATTGAAAGACCTAAATTGATAGAAGCTTGTGACTTACTTTTGTGTAATTTTTATCCTTTCTGGGAAGGTGCTGCCATTGATTATTCGATGTCATATCTTTCAAATATGCTTGAAGTGACAAAAGAAATAAACAATGGTAAAAGGATAATTGTAACTGAAACAGGTTGGCCAAGTTTTGGAGAAATAGTTGAAAGTGCTCTGCCATCCAGAATAAATGCAATGAAATATTTTATCAT
>JBJXDS010000115.1:0-7154 GCA_046154525.1 Bacteroidia bacterium | reverse complement strand
GGGTTTCATAAAAAGTTTGGTTCACAGGCCCATGATTTTTTTCTGGCACGAGGGTATTTTACGTTTTCTCCCACCAAACACATCGGGATGCAGTTTGGCCACGACCGCAATTTTATTGGCAATGGTTACCGCAGCCTTATCCTTTCCAACTTTAGTAATCCTTATTTATTTTTAAAAATTAATACTAAAATCTGGAGGTTCAATTATCAAAATTTGTTTACCCAATTGACTGATTTTAAAAGTCAATCAGCCAGTGGTGAAGGTATAAAGCCCAAATATTTTGTGAACCATTATTTGGGATTAAAATTATTCGATAATCTTAACATTGGTTTTTTTGAATCCGTAATTTATGATCGCAGCGATAGCACCCACCGGGGCTATTTTGATATTAATTATTTAAACCCAATCATTTTTTACAGGGCTATTGAACACAACCTGAACAGCAGTGATAACGTAATTTTAGGTATGGATTGGAAATGGAATTTTAAAAAACGGTTTTCGTTTTACGGACAGTTCGTTTTAGATGAATTTGTAAAAAATGAAATGATAAAACGAACCGGTTGGTGGGGTAATAAATTCGGGGTGCAAACAGGTTTAAAATACATCAATGCCTTAACCATTAGTGGGCTTGACCTGCAAGTGGAATATAATTTAGTAAGGCCATACACCTACTCCCATTTTAAAAAAAGCCAGAATTATGTAAATTACAATCAGGCTTTGGCTCATCCTATGGGGGCTAATTTTAAGGAAGCCCTTTTTATAGCCAGATACCAGCCCATTTACAAATTATTTATTGAAACTGGTTTCATTTATATAATAAAGGGGCTTGACAGCACGTCTAAAACAAAACATTTTGGAGGTAATATTTTAAGCACCTATGAGAATAGACCTAAAGAAACTGCTATAAAAATAGGAGATGGTGTAAACACTAATTATTCTATCTTTTTTCTGAATGCATCGTATATGTTGTATCACAATCTTTGGTTGGATGCAAGGGTTAATCTAAGGACTGTGAAAAGTAATTTAGAAAAATTTGAAAGTAAGGTCAATTGGGTTCAAATAGGGCTGCGTATGAATTTTGATATGGTGAACTATGATTTTTAAAAATTAAAGATGATTAGTATTAAGATGTAAGACATACGATGTTTTACATGTAATTAAATATTTTAGTCTTAATACTTAAATCTTTCAGTCTTAAATCTATAATATTACTTTTGCCTCTCAATGATTAGCGTTATAATTCCCATATTTAACGAAGAAAAAAATATTCCTTTATTATTTGAAAGGTTAAAAACCGCTTTGGAAAAAACAGGGCAACCTTTTGAACTTATATATGTTAACGATGGCAGCAAAGATCAATCTATTTCAGTAATCAAAGGGTTAGCCAAGAATTTTTCTTATGTAAAATATATAAATTTTAGTCGCAACTTTGGGCATCAAATAGCTGTATCGGCAGGGTTGGATTTATGTAAAGGAACCGAGGTGGTAATTATTGATGCCGATGGTCAAGACCCTCCAGAACTTATCCCAGAACTTTATAAAAAATTAACCGAGGGGTTTGAAATTGTGTATGCCAAACGCAAAAGCCGCAAAGGGGAATCTATTTTAAAATTAATAACTGCCCGTTGGTTTTATAAAACTATGGCAAGGCTCACGTCAATTGATATTCCGCTGGATACGGGCGATTTCAGAATTATCCATCGCAAGGTGGTGGAACAAATAAATAAAATGCCTGAAAAACAAAAGTTTTTGCGGGGGCAAATGGCCTGGGTTGGATTTAGGCAAACGTTTGTTGAATACGACCGGGATGAACGGATGGCGGGAAATACAGGTTATACCTTTAGAAAGATGTTTCGGCTGGCCATGGACGGCATTACCTCTTTTTCCAATTTCCCTTTACGGGTAGCCACCATTTCAGGGTTTGTTTGTGCCTTTGTTGGCTTTTTTCTAATTGTTTATACTCTTTATAGCCGCTATGTTCTTAAAGATTATGAACCGGGTTGGTCGTCGCTTATGATTACCATTGTTTTTATTGGCGGCATTCAATTAATTGGTATCGGAATTATTGGTGAATACATCAGTCGCATTTATGATAATATCCGAAACAGGCCATTGTACATAGTGGATGAAACGAATTGTGAGAAGGATGGTGAATTGTAAAAGATAAATTTTCAATTTTCAAATTGATTAATTTTCAAATTAAGTAATGCACACAATAGAACCTTTCTACCATTGGCTTCATTTATATAAATCGGAAGAAGATGCCCGGTCCCCTTTTTATCAAAGGGAATACTCGGAAGTTTATTTTACAAATACTATTTATGGCCACTATATACATCCGCAATGGGACGATTTTGGAACAGAAACCCTTTATTTAAAAGTATTAAATGCCGATTACAATGAAGGTTTTGTAATTATAGAAATGCTTGGCGAATGGAACGATTGCATCAATAATGATATAATGTTTTTAAAACGGGATGTGATTGATATTTTTATGGCTGAGGGCATTTCTAAATTTATAATTATTGGTGAAAATGTTCTTAATTTTCATGCTTCAGGAGATGACTATTATGAAGAGTGGTTTCAGGATGTGGAAGATGGATGGATAGCCTTTATTAATTTTAGGGAGCATGTTTTACAAGAATTTTCAAAATACAAAATTGATTACTACGTAAATTACGGTGGCGATTTAGACACAATTGATTGGCGGAAAGGGACGGCCAATTTTATGTATCAAAATGTTTTGGGAATATTGAGCAGGAGGTTGGGATAGAAAAATAAATGTATCTTACACTACCACATTCACAATTCGTCCCTTTACCAAAATAAATTTTTTAAGTGGTTTGCCGTCCATCCATTTTATTACGGTGGCATCGGCTAAAACTGTTTTTTCTATTTCGGCCGAGTCGGCATCCAGGGCAAATGGCAGAATGATTCGGGTTTTACCATTGATGGAAATAGGATAATTAAAGGTATCGTCGGTTAAGTATTTTTCATCAACCGATGGGTAAGATGTATCCAAAATGGTACTTGTATTTCCTATTCTGTGCCATAGTTCTTCGGCAGTATGCGGTGCAAATGGACTTAGCATTATCAGGAATTTTTCAAAAACTTCGCGGTTGCGGCACTTTTGAGTTTGCAGTTCATTGAGGCATATCATAAACGAACTGACACAGGTATTAAAGGAATATTTTTCAATATCCTCGGCTATTTTTTTAAGGGTGCGGTTTATTATTTTTAAAGCTGCTTCGTTGGCGGGTTCGTTATTTAAAAGAATAGTTCCGTTTTCATCAATACAATATGCCCAAAAACGTTTTATAAACCGGCTTACACCATCGATTCCTTTGGTATTCCATGGTTTGTCTTGATCAATTGGACCCAAAAACATTTCATACATACGGAAGGTATCGGCGCCATATTTGGATATTATTTCATCAGGGTTAACCACGTTTCTCAGGCGTTTGCTCATTTTGGTAATGGCTTTTTCAAAAGTGAAAGTTCCATTGTCCATCACAAATTCATAGCCTTTGAACTGGGTAAACTCGTTACAAAATGCATCCATTCCCTCTTTTGAAAACGTTTCATCATCATTCACATATTCGTTGGGAACTTTAAATTGTAGCAAATCGCTTCTATCTATCTTAAGGCTGTCGCTGTAAATTTTTCTTGCAGTTTTGTCGTAATAGAAATGATAAACCACGCCACCAATCATTCCCTGATTTACCAGTTTTTTATACGGTTCATCAAAACTTATAAACCCCAAATCATGCAATACTTTGCACCACATCCGCGAGTAAAGCAAATGCCCTACGGCATGTTCGGCTCCCCCAATATACAAATCCACCTGTTGCCAGTAATCCGATTTTTGCTTATCGCAAAATGTATCGGGATTTTGGGGATCCATATACCTTAAATAATACCAGCTGCTACCGGCATAGCCCGGCATGGTATCGGTTTCACGAATATTTCCATTTAGCATATTTACCCAGTCAGGAATAGTGGAAAGTGGTGATTTTCCATCACCGGAAGGTTTATAGCTTTTTACTTCAGGCAAAGTAATCGGAAGATTTTCCAAAGCATCCGGAACGGCAATTTCATTTTTATAAGATATGGGGAAAGGCTCACCCCAGTAGCGTTGGCGACTGAAACCGGCATCGCGCATCCGGTAATTTATTTGTTTGGTTCCAATACCTAAATCTTCAAATTCTTCAAGGACTTTTTGCTTTGCTTCTGAAATACTTAGTCCATCAATAGAGAACCCATCGCAGCTTGAGTTTGCAATTTTACCCGTTTTTTCTTCGTATGCTTTTTCACTTACGTCTATACCATCAAAAATATTAGGAATGGGAATCCCAAATTTCAAAGCAAAAGCATGGTCCCGACTATCACCACAAGGCACTGCCATTATAGCTCCGGTTCCATAGCCCATCAACACATATTCTGCAATATAAACTGGTATATCATTTCCTGTAATCGGATGCTGAACATAAGCCCCGGTAAAGGCTCCGGTTATTTCTTTGGTTTCTGATTTTCGCTCCAGTTCGGATCGGGATTTACAGTAATTGACATAATCAATTACTACTGATTTTTGTTTGGGTGAAGTTATTTGTTCTACCAAAGGATGTTCGGGGGCAAGAACCATAAATGAAACGCCAAAGATGGTATCGGGTCTTGTAGTAAAAATAACTATTGAGTTTGGTTGCCCCACAAGTTTAAAGCTAACGGAAGCCCCTTCACTCCTTCCAATCCAGTTCTTCTGCATTTCCTTTAAACTATCAGGAAAATCAACAGTTTCCAACCCTTCCAATAAGCGATCGGCATATTTAGTTATTCTCAAAAACCATTGGCTCATGAGTTTTCGTTCTACAGGGTGACCACCTCTTTCTGATACTCCATTTACCACCTCATCATTGGCCAAAACGGTTCCCAATGCTTCGCACCAGTTGATATAAGATTCATCTTTGTAAGCCAGCCGATGTTGAGTTAATTCTTTTTGTTGGTCTATTTCACTTAGTTCATTCCAGTATTTGCCAAATTTATTTTCTTTTCCATTTTTAAATAATTCTATGAGACCTTCAATGGGCTCTGCCTTATTAGTTTCAGGGTTAAACCAACTCTTGTATAACTGTAAAAAAATCCATTGCGTCCATTTATAATAATTAGGATCACTGGTTTTTACTTCCCTTTCCCAATCATAACAAAGCCCAATTTTCTTCAGCTGTTCTTTATACCTTTCAATGTTTTTATCGGTGGTCACTGCCGGATGCTGGCCAGTTTCAACCGCATATTGCTCGGCTGGCAATCCAAAGGCATCAAAACCCATAGGGTGCAATACATTAAATCCTTGTAACCTTTTAAATCGGGCAACCACATCGCTGGCTATATATCCTAATGGGTGTCCAACATGCAAACCTGCACCGCTTGGGTAAGGAAACATATCCAATACATAATATTTGGGTTTATCAAATTGCTCGGTAACTTTATAAACCTGGTTTTTCTCCCAGATTTCCCGCCATTTTTTTTCTATTTCTGTAAAATTGTAAGCACTCATTGTGGTGGTGCAAAAATACTCATTCTCGATTTGGAAATTTGGAGATTTGGAAACAGATTAATGTGATGATTTGGATTTGAAAATTTGAAAATGCCTTCGGAAGTTGAAATTTTCCTCTCTCAATAAACATCTTCAAATTTCCAAATCTCCAAATTTTCAAATCTCCAAATTTTCAAACTCCAAATTTTCAAACTCCAAATTAAATCACCAAACAAACGTTTGTTTTATTAATATTTTTCATTTAATTTTGAAGCACTTAAAAAAAACTTTGGCGTTAACGAAGATAGATATTATAAAAAAATCCATACCTGTTTTTAAAGATAAAGGATACGGTGCTACTTCTATTTCAGATATTGCTTCTGCGTGTGGACTTTTAAAAGGAAGTTTATACCATCATTTTATATCAAAAGATGAATTGATGAAAGAGGTTCTTTTATACCTAAAACAGTATTTTGTTGAGAAAGTATTTGCAATAGCCTATAATAAAGAATGGACTGTTGAAAAAAGATTAGATCGATTAGCCCGTAAATCAGAAGAACAATTTTTGGAAGGTCCAGGTGGATGCTTTATGGCAATGATTGGGACTGAAACAGTTGTTAGTAACCCTAAATTTAAGGAAATTATTATTGGATTCTTCATAGATTGGAAACTTGCTTTTGTTCATTTGTACAGCCAAGTTTGCGATGAAAAAATTGCAGCCGATCAAGCTGATAGAGCTATAATGACTATTGAAGGGGCTGTACTGATGATGCGTATTCATAACAATGCAGATTATTTGACTCATGTTCAGGAAAATTTGGTTAAGGAATTTGAAGAATTAAAAAACAAGCAACTCGTAATTTGAATAATTACTGACCACTATTTTTTGAAATAAATTACATATGAAATATAAATTTATACTCCCTGCATTTATACTTTTTGCATTTATTGCATGCAACCATATCAATAAACGTACAAAAAATAACATGGAAGCGACGGTTACTGAAAGTAAGGATGAACTCTGGAAACAATATATGAAAGTGGAATTTGTTTCAAAAGAAAAGATGCCTCCAGATAGCAATAGCTTTGTTATCCTTAATCACAAAAAAGTTTCCTATTATAGATTTAATAAACTTGAATTCACGGACGATTTAATTGAGTATTTAATAAATGACAGTTTAATTGTTTATAAATTACATAGTCAACCGGATGTTCAAATTGGATATAATAGAAAAGATTCTTTAATAATTTTAACTAAAGGACATCCCGAAGGAGGCCTACCAACAGGTAATATGGAGTTTTATGCAAGAAAAGTAGAAGCAGCAAGCCCGTTCAAATAAAATAATAATAGTACCGTGATCAATAGAAAAATTAAAAAAATAGCTATTTTGGGTTCAGGAGTAATGGGTAGCCGATTGGCCTGTCATTTTGCCAATGCCGGTGTAAAAACTTACTTGTTGGATATCGTTACACCAAACTTATCTGAGGCAGAACTAGCTAATCTGGTTGCAAGAAATAAACTTGTAAACCAAGCATTAGAAACAGCTTTAAAGTCAAATCCATCACCAATCTATGACAAGGAACTGGCTCGTTTGATAACCACCGGAAACTTTGAAGATAATAT
>JBJXDS010000114.1:0-2647 GCA_046154525.1 Bacteroidia bacterium | reverse complement strand
TAACCGCCCTTTCCCCAAAAAAAACCACATTTTTATCACAAAGTGTCATGCTGCCCCATTTTTTAGCCAAATATCACACAATAATCCATCAGTATTTTAAATCTAAACGCCAGTATTGTAAATCTAAAGGCCAATATTGTAAATCTAAAGACCAATAATCTAAATCTAAACATCAATAATCTAAATCTGAACAACAATATGCTCAATCCGCCAATCCATATAATAAATCTAAGAATCAATAGGCTCAATCTTAATAGCAATATGCTCAATCCACCTTCAAATAATGTAAATCAAAATCCATATTTTTATGAAATCTTCCTAAAGAATTAATTCAGTAAAGCTAAAAACGAAAATTCAAAACCCTCTTATTTTATACTTTTTTACCAAACCTCCGCCCCATCAGTCCCCTAAGTCCCTAAAGTCCCACTCCTTCCTATAAATTCGCCATTTTATCCCCAAAGGGTCACTATCACCCTTTTTTTCTTCAAATAATCGGCAACTGGGCCTATCAAAGCTATTTGCTGAGTCTGCCTAAACATCATTTACCCCTCAGTATTTTGTATTAATATTCCAATATAGTTTATTAATCCACCAATAATAAGTTTTTCAAAGCCCGCATTTCCCCAAAAAAAAGAGGCTGCCCCAATTAAGGAACAGCCTCGGGCATTAGAATTTAGACTTACAAACTATCGTGTCACAACAATTCTTGACCTGTATACCATGTCGTTATTCGACACTATATTAATCAGGTAAAGTCCGTTGTTCATGTCTTGTATATTTAAATAATGAATATTATTGGAAGTAGATAAGGGCTCGCTTAATATTACAACTCCTGCAAGGTCGGTTATGTTCAGGGTTAACTTTTCTCTTATTCCGGCATCCCAGGTTATGGTTACGTTGGATGAAGCCGGATTAGGATTCATGGTTACATTATTCAAAAGTTTTCCAGGGTTTAATGCAACTATTGCTGAATAAGCAAACTCGCCATTAAAGTCGGTTTGTTTAATTCTATAATAGATGGTGCCAGCACCCGGATTTGCATCTTCAAACACATATTTACTCATTGAATTTTTGTTTCCAGCTCCTTCTACTACTCCTATTTCATTAAAATTTCTGTTATCGGTAGATTTTTCAATTGTAAAATAATCGTTGTTTATTTCTGTAGCCGTTGCCCAATTAATATTAACCTTTCCAGTTTCGTTCCTCAATGCCAAAATACTCAACCAAGTAACAGGTAATGCAGTTTGAACATTTACATAAACACCACTTGTTCCCGAGGTCATGCTAAATTCAGTGGTTTTTGAATACCAGCCACCAACAAATATTGCATTACTCAAAGAGCCTGTTTTACCATAAGGTTGAACATTGCCTGGTGCTATATCAGGGCTGCCGGTAGTAAGCCAATATCCTGTAAAAAATCCTCCTCCATTAAAATCAGAACCATTAGTTATTAAAGCTCCGGTTCCATTTATATATCTAGGTCCCTGAGGGTAAGGGGCACCCGGATTAGATCCGCCACCACTGCTATTAATATCGCCGGCCACATGAATAAAATTACAAGCTAATAATCCTCCCAATGGAACAATAGCACCACCGCTTTGAAATTTCACTTCACCTTCGTATCCATCTGCAAAATTAGCATCTGAGTCCCAGCGAAGAAAAAATACATCGCTGGCATCGCCGGTAATATTTATTTTAGATGATACCGAAAAACCACTTGTAATATTTATTACAAATCTTTCAGTAATTCCATTTTGTGTATTTAACCCATTCAAACTGGTTGATGAAACACCTTCGTAGCCAGAAGTTACGGTTAATGCATTAATTTGACTAAAGCAACTTTCAAGGCTATTCGTTAACGTATTTATCAACGTTGTGTTATTGTATGAACCGGTAGCTTGACCCGAATTTGAATTAACAATATTTTGCCAGGCTCCTAAGCTAACATCGTTGGTATATATTGTACCGGCATAAGGAACCGTTCCCGAGGTTCTTTCATCTGCCTGAATACCATCAATAACAACATTACCTACAAAGCCTTTCGTGGCTCCCTGCCAATTGGCATCCACATTTCCATCAGTAAAAACCATAAAATAATCTGTTAGGTTGCCCATGTTTACCCCCCCAAGGGTGGTTTGTGCATTGGTAACAGCAGGATTGGAAATAAAACAAATTACAAATAGTAAAAATGCAAGGTTTCTTAAAGCATTATTTTTAAAATTATTTAAAAATACATTAGGAGCAGCAGAACAATTAGTGGGCTTAAAGCTCCTTTTAGAATCAACTGAATTAATCCTTGATTTGGATATTTCAGTTTCACAATTTGATAATTTCGGTAAAAAGTAAAAAATACCGATTTGGTTTAAAGTAGTAATCTTTCTCATAAGCATTAAATTCTGGAAAGCAATAAACAACAGCCGTGCCAATATGATTATAACGAAAGCATTCTATTTTATTCTCACCGTATATTAAATTGATAATTAACAAATTGAACCGTAGTAATCCTATGAATTATTTGATTTTTATTTTAGTAAAGTATTAAAATTTATCCCATTTGGAGAATGAAAAATCTAAATTTGAAAATATCAGATATTACTATCATCACAATTTGTTAAAATACCTAATAATCAGCATTTTATGCACCTAT
>JBJXDS010000113.1:0-15608 GCA_046154525.1 Bacteroidia bacterium | reverse complement strand
CCAAATACTGGGAACCAAATAGAATTAATGAAATAATTAAAATATCGCTAATTACTACACCTATTGCTATATCCAACCCTTTTTTAAAACCATGTTTGATGCTATTTTGAATTAGGGCAAAAAATACCGTTCCAAACCCGAATCCGAGCAGTATGCCCATGGCACATCCTGAGATGAAAGGAAAAAAAAATTGATCCAATTTTTTTTAAAGATTTAGGTTTGCTTATTAATTTTAAATGGCTATCTCGCCAAAATTACTGTACCTGAATATTTATAAAGTTTATTACTAAAACTTGTAACCTGCACTTCATATACATAAGCATCCATTTGGGCTAGCTCACCTTTGTATATACCATCCCATTGGTCATTTAAATTATGAGATTCATAAATTTTTTCTCCCCATCTATTAAATATTAATAATTGGTAAGAATATATACCACTGGCCACTATTCTAAATTTATCATTGGTTAAAGGGCCAGCCCCATCAGGAGTAAACACATTAGGAATATAAACCAAAATGTCAGGACCTATTATCACCGGTTTTATAATTGTATCCCTGCACCCATGCTCTGTTTCTACAATTAACGAAACATAGAAAATACCAGTATCACCTTTGTAATAATACTCTGGATTCAATTGGGATGAAGTATCTGCTCCTGCTGCAGCTTCGTCATCAAATTCCCAAAAGTGACTGATTATTTTATTGCCAAGGATTACACTGCTTTCGTTTGTAAACCTAAAACGTGGCAAGGCTTTGGTAGTGGCATTGTTTGGATTCGGGGTGAAGTCAGCCACAGGTATAGGATGTGCATCTATTTGTAAAGGCCCTACGGTGGTGTCGCAACCTTGAGTCATGCCAAATTTTTCACTGGTAATTTTTAAATTAACCTGATAAGTACCTGCCGTGGTATAGGTGTGAATTGCATTTTGGGTAATATCTTTTGCTCCTCCATCACCAAAATCCCAAGAATAAGTGGCCTTTGAAGAATCTACACCATTGGCAATTCTTGAAGTTAAAGCAATAGTATGAGGAACACATCCATCCGGATCATCAACCGTAAAAGTAACACGCGGTTTTGGGTAAATAGTAATACTTAAAAAATCCTGTGCAAAAGGACAAACTCCTTCGTTCTCGGTCAGGCAACTTATTAGTACCTGAGTAGCACTGTCGCCTCTGGGCTTTATATTAAAAGTAGCCGGATTGCTGTTTACTGCCTGCAAATTATTATCAAAATAACTGATAGCCGAGTTAGCACTATGATACCAGGTAATTTTACTTGTAAATTTAGCATCAGCATTAAGGGTAAATTGCATATTGTCTGTTCGGCATTTTTCTATATCCGGTGTAATAATATCTATAGTTGGCTTACTTTGAACAAACACATTTAAGCTTTTAGATGTATCACATTTGGTGGTAGGGTGAACATAAGTATACGTAAGAGTTATAAATTTATCCCTTTCCAATGCTGTAACCGAACTGGGCTTAAATTTTCCAGCACTTATTACTCCTGGAATTGAGCTCGTCCAGGTGCCTCCGGCGGGGCTCGCATTGAGGGTCACATCGCCATCCACCTCGCAAAACTTTCCTTTATCTCCGGCAGGACTAATACTAATATTAACATTTGGTAATGGATTTATTCTTAAAACTGTATCTCGTTTAATATAGCATCCTGTAGATAGGTCTGTATATCGCATTTTATACAACCCCGGCCCGTTTGGCAAACTAAGTAAATTTGTATTTAATGTATCCCCGTTATTATTATCCATTCCGGGAATTAAAAAGACTTTTGATTTTGTTGCCGAACTATCTATCACAGTCCATTTACCGGTAAGTGGCTGGGTATTATTTATTGTATTAAGATTTACAATACCTGCATCTATGCATAAATCCGGAAATCCATTAAATGTAATAACGGGTACCCCAATAATATAAAACCAAGCCGTATCTTTATTAAAACAACCTTGCCCATCCTGTATGGTTATTTCTATTTGTACCGAATCTTTATTTTTTCCCTGCAGATCGATGAGGGTTTTGCTTACCCTTATCCAAAATTCATAATTTAAACTTGGATCTTTATCCTGAACAACAGAATCAATAATCACCGTTCCCCCGCCCGTTTTAGCAATTCCTTTTAATAGGCGGAATTTTATATCTACCATTGAGTTAAGATTTAAAGGTGCTTTGATGTATGGTTTCAACGGAACTTCTTCGGCATTTTGACAAATAGTTCCTCCATCCAATTTTAAACTTGGCAGAGGGTTTATTGTAAAAAAGGTGCTATCATACTTTACACAGGTAGTTGTGGGGTCCATGTAGGTGTAAATCAAGGTAAATATTCCTGCTTTTGTTGGATTGCAAGCTAGTGGGGTAAGAAAAGTATTACCTCCGCTAACCAATGTGGCATTTTGCCTACAACTCCAATCTCCGCCTATTGGGCTTCCGAAAACACTGCTTCCTAAGGCTATATTTCCATAATTACAACAATACTTTTGTGGGGCCACCACTGTAATAGTTGGCAACGGATTAACTTTTATATCCACTGTATCATATCCAAAACATCGCAACGTATCCTCTTTTACCTGTAGCTCTAACAAATATGGAGAACTGGTTTGAACTTTAAAACACGGATTCTTTTTGGAGGTAAAGGAAGGAGGTGTTTTAGGCAAACCACGGAACCAAAGATAAGTTCCAGTTTTCTTGTTACTCTTGGTTGTATCAAGACCTGAAGCACTAAGGCAGAGGGTATCATTAAAACATTTTACCTGATCTGGGCCGGCATTTGGATATAGGGTGTCATTGGTTAAAAGTAGCATGGTATCTGTCCAGTTACAACCAAGGCTATCTCTAACATTCACCGTATAAACTCCTTTTTGGGCAATTCGAGACAAGGTATCCGTGCTAAAATCAATATCATTGTGTTTCCACTGCCACCAAAGACTGTCGCCTTGCTGTAAGGTATCACCCAAAACAGGGTCTATCCAGAAAGCAAAATTAGCGTTTGGGGTTATGGTAACACTATCATACCAGCAAATTCGTTTATCGGGCCCCATGTCTACCTTAGGATTCTTTTTCAAAAACACATTGATAGTATCAAAGGCTGTGCATTTATTTTTGTCAGATATTTCAACCCTAAAGGTACTATCAAGGGTATTATCCATTAATAAATCAATATAATACAACGTGTCTTTAGGGTTAAAATTAACCGGTGTAAACCATTTGTATTTAAACGATGGCACCCCTTGTGACACTCTTGCTCCCAATCTAAGTGTGGTTCCAATACAAACAAAAGTATCGGGACCCAATGCTAAATCCACTTCTAATAAAGGCGGAACTACCACCGTATCAAAATAATCACTTGGGCAATTCACAGAATTATTTATCCTATGATGAATGATATATTTTCCACCCTTTCTAAATTGAACGGTATCGAAACTCTTTGTTGACCTAACATTATTACTACTTTTGAAAAAATAATTAGCCTTGGTTAAAGGCTTATTAGTCGAATCCGACACTTCCCATAAATATTGGGCCGGAGTTTTGAACCCTCCAAATAATTTGCTTTCTACAGTATACTTACCACAGATTAAAGTATCTATAATTCTTTTGGTTTCAGCAAGTGGTTTCACATATATTGAAAAAGACCTTGTGGTTAATGCATTTTTAGGACAGGCGTCATCTTTGGCCGTTGCTGTAAATGTATAAGGTAAATCACTGGCCTGGTTCTTTTTTGGTGTCCAGCAAAAGGTTCCTACCTGTTCACGTGCTTTTTGATTTTTTATAGTAAATGTAGCTCCCGGAATACCCCTGTTCCAGGTAAGGGTAACGGTATCAGGGGCGGGTGCCTTGGCCGGAGGTGGTGGAACAAATGGAACATCCTTGGTAGTAATATCAAAACATATTTGTGTTTCGGCACATACACTGAATTTAAAAACCTTATTGGTAATTGTTGGAGGATTATTGGCAGGGCAGGTTTGAATAATAAAGTGCATATCGCGCCGGGTAAGTCCTATATTTTCATATTTTCCACTGCTATTTTTTCTCCATTCGTCAATCTGCATTACCAAAATAGCTTCCTGTCCACACTCCGTTGGGGTAAAAATAAGGTCTCCTGTTTCAGGGTCCATAAATATGCCAATCGGTGGGTCTACATTTGGGTTAGTTTTGGTCTTGTCCCATCCCACCGGAAAATAAGGTGTTAATGGAAATTTACCTGAAAATCCTCCTGAATAATTAGATATAGTTCCTTTTCCGGAGTAGGCATTAACCAACGAATAAGAAAGTGAATCAAAATTTACGGTATCTACCGCGCCATTATTAAAAAAATAAGGCTGATTACAGCAAAGTATGGCCACCGGGTCATTGGTAAGTTGGGGAGAAGTGTTACAAGGTTTTTTGCAGGCATCAATTTCCAAATAGGTGTAAAATCCGCCAGAAGGTCCAGTGGTTATATTTACACTTCGGCAACAAATATTGGCGGTTGAAACTGAAAATCGGCAACATCCGGCTTTCATAGCTTTCCTTAAATCAATGGTTCCTTCAAATGTGTGCTTCTCTATTCCGTAAGGGTACTGGCCATTGCAAGGCTGCTCGCATTTACTTATTTCTTTTTTGCAGGTTCGGGTAATATCTTTAATACTTACCCTAGTCATCGATACCTGGCCTACATTGCCCGAACCTCCTACACAATCAAGCGTAAGTAAGGATGGAACAGTACCGGCACTTGCACAATTTTCACTTGTACCACACTTGGGGCTTTGGCTTAAAACATAACACCCCCGGCAATCGCGGTAAAAATTAATAATGATTGTAAAAACACTATCGTTGGTTTTGGAACATCTGTATGTTATATCCGAGCCCATAATATGGTCGGCTTTTGCTCCAATTGCGCTAAAGAAAAGCGCAATCAGTACTATTTTAAATATCAGATTTTTCATTATAGGTAACTCTAATTTCATAGACTACCTGCTATACCATTTAGTTGCACGTTGCTATAAAATTTTTGGCAATTTAAACAATAATTTCAAGAAAAATTCAAGTGGGGTTTTTTACGATAAAAAATGATCCCAGGGAATATTCCAAAATCCTTTAATAAAAATTTTATCGTAGGTTTGCAACATGAGCGGCAAACGAACAGATAAACTTGGAAGACAAATACAGCGCGACTTAAGCGAAATATTCAACTCACTTTCATCCAAACTTTTTGAAAATGCGTTTATCACCATCATGGAGGTAAGGGTTACAGCCGATTTGGGTATTGCCAAAGTGTATATTGGGGTAATGAACCATCCCAAAAAACAGGAATTATTGGAGTTAATACAGTTTCATAATCCTATGATTCGAAAAATATTGAGTGATAAAATAAGAAGTGAAGAGAAGTGATAACTAAGTACCAAATTCCAAAACCTAAATTCCAAGAAAGCTTTCAGCAGAGATTCTTGAAACTTGAAATTTGTATCGCCTTTTGCGAGATAAAACTTGGAATTTGAAACTTGGAATTTGGAATTTTAAACCATGAGGCTCCCATTAATATTTGCTTTTAGGTACATCTTTTCAAAAAAGAAAACCAATGCTATAAACATAATTTCGGCCATTACAGCCCTTGCTTTTGCTGTAGGTGCAGCTGCCATGATTATTGTTCTTTCAGCTCTTAATGGATTTGAAACAACCCTTACCGGCTTATTTACCTCCTTTGATCCATCCCTTAAAATTGAACCTTTAAAAGGTAAAACCTTTGCTATTAAAGCTGAAAAATATTCTCAATTAAAAAAAATTGAAGGGATACAGAATATGGCCGAAGTTTTGGAGGATAATGCCGTGATAAAATACGGTGAATCGCAGGAAATAGCAGTTTTAAAAGGTGTATCGGCCAACTACAACCAGGTAACCAAAATTGATAGCACTATTGTAGAAGGGGATTTTTTATTACATGTAAAGGCTGAATTTTTGGCCGGAAATACAACTCTTAATGGCGGGGTGTTTGGGTATGAACTAGCTAATAAGTTGGGCCTTAATATTGATAACAGGGTAGGTTTTGTAACTATTTTTGTTCCCAAAAAAGGCGAATATGATAACCTAAACCCCGAACAAAATCTTACGATAGAAAAACTATTACCTACAGGCAAATTTTTTGTACAGGAAGAAATAGACAGTCGATATGTTTTAGTATCATTAGCTTTTGCCCGAAGTATATTTGGATATACGAATGAAATTTCGGCCATTGAAATTGCCACAAAACCTGATTATGAATTACAAAAAATTAAAAAACAGATAACTGCTATTTTAGGAACAGGGTATTCCATAAAAGACCAATACGAGCAAAAAGAAAGTATTTATAAAATATTTAAAAGTGAAAAATTGGCCACATTTGCCATTTTAAGTTTTATATTATTGATTGCCGCATTTAATATGGCCGGGGCCTTAACCATGTTAATTATTGAAAAAGAAAAAGACATAGCAATACTTAAAAGCATGGGAACCCCTTACCAAACAATTAAAATAATATTTATTACTTCGGGAGTTATTATTTCATTAATTGGTGCTGCATTGGGTTTATTAATCGGGGGAATTGTTTGTTTATTGCAAATAAAATACGGGTTTTTAAGTATTGAAAACAGTGTGGTAGATGCCTATCCAATAACCATAAAAGCAATAGATTTTATAATGGTGTTTATAATTTCCTTAGCCATAGGACTAATAACAGCCTGGATACCCACTCGAAAAATAAAAATAAACTAATTGTCAAACATAAATTATACAGCAAAGATGAGGCAAGACATTTAAATAAAATAGATATTGATTAGTCGCCAAATCGAAGATTCGATAAAACTATAAGATAAAAAATAAATATAAAATAATTATCAGATGAAATTTTTAATAGTAGGTTTGGGCAATATAGGTGTGGATTATGAAAATACCAGACATAATATTGGTTTTGATGTGTTGGATAATTTTGTAAAAAAAATGGAAATTCCTTTTAGTTCTGATAGGTTGGCTAATTATACTTTGATAAAACTAAAAGGCAAACAATTGCATTGTATAAAGCCTACAACCTATATGAACCTAAGCGGAAAAGCTGTTTTATACTGGGCCAATAAATTAAAAATTGAGCGTCAAAATATTTTGATAATTGCAGATGACTTGGCTTTGCCGTTAGCCAAATTACGATTGCGCAGCCAAGGAAGCGATGCCGGGCATAATGGTTTAAAAAATATAAATGAAGTTTTCAATACAAATGAATATCCCAGGTTGCGATTTGGCATTGGGAATAATTTTAATAAAGGCGAGCAGGTTAATTTTGTATTGAGTAAATGGAATGAAAAAGAAATAGAAGCAGTAAACAAAGGAATAGAAAATGCAATAAAAGCTATTGAATTATTTGTAGTTGAAGGCTGCGAAAGAGCTATGAACAAAGTAAATTCGGAATAAAAAAAGCACGTCACACCTTACTTGTTATATGGGATTCTATATTTTTATTTTTAAAATTTAATGGGTTTGAAAAAAAAGAAATTAATACTGGAATGGGAAGAAGAGATGGTCGGCAATAATGTGCTAGGCATTGTTTCGGCCTATTCACATTTAGAATTTGTTCATAACCTGAACAAAACCGGTTATTTTAATCTGGAAAGGAATATTGACTTAGAGATTGAAACAAATACAGATTCAATATTTTTTATACGTTTTACCAATCATGATCATGAAAATAGTAACACATACACTTTAATTAAAAATAAAGGAACTGCAGGAATATTAGGGAAAGAGTTTAAAGGACTTGACTATATATTGATAAATAATCCTGAAAACACTGAATCATTTTTATCACTGAAAGAAATAATTAACCATCAAAAATTTGTACAAGCCGTTATGGAACTAGACATTCAAAAATTATCGGAAAAATCAAAACAAATACTAGGTTTTTAAAAACCTAATTTGCTTTACACGTGTTTATAAAATAAACCCGTGACAATAGATTTATAAAATAAGGCTTCTTTAATAAATCTATCTTTACCACGTTATTTTAATATAAAAAAAATGAAGGTTTCCCCTGTAAAAAAAGGTCATTACCCCCGGTATAATAAAACCAAAATAATAGCGACTATAGGTCCTGCTACATCAAGTTATGAAATGCTTAAAAAATTAGTAGAGGCAGGAGTAGACGTGTGTCGAATTAATTTTTCTCATGGTGAACTTAGTGCCCATTTGGAAGTGATTGACCGGATAAAACAATTAAACGAAGATTTAGGAACCAATATTTGTATACTTGGCGACTTGCAGGGGCCTAAGTTAAGGATTGGAGAATTGGAACGAGGATTTATTGAACTAAAACGAGGTGAAAAAGTAGTTTTGACCACAGAAAAATGCATTGGCAACAAAAATAAAATTTATATAAACTATAAAAACCTAGCCAGAGATGTGAAACCGGGTGAAAAAGTACTGCTTGACGATGGAAAAATAGAACTTAAATTTATTGAAATAATTGATGATTCATCCGTAAGAGCTCAAGTTATAGTTGGAGGTTTGCTTACATCGCGCAAGGGATTTAACCTTCCAAATTCTAATTTATCTATCCCAAGTCTTACCGAAAAAGATCATACTGATTTGCTTTTTGCTTTAAAACAAGATATTGACTGGATAGGCTTATCCTTTGTAAGAGAAGCCAAAGATATTGTCGAACTGAGAAAAATAATTAACGAACATAACCCTCGTACCCGCATTATTGCAAAAATTGAAAAACCACAGGCTATCAAAAATTTTGACTCAATACTGCATGAAACTGATGGAATAATGGTGGCCCGCGGCGACTTGGGGGTAGAAATGCCAATGCAAAAAGTACCCCTTATTCAAAAGCAAATTGTTGAAAAATGTATATTGGCTTCCAAACCTGTAATTATAGCCACTCAAATGATGGAAAGCATGATACAGCACCCCACCCCTACCCGGGCTGAGGTAAATGATGTAGCTAATGCAGTATTAGACGGAGCCGATGCGGTGATGCTTAGTGCCGAAACTTCGGTAGGTAAATATCCACTAAAAACCATTCAGGTAGTAGAAAAAATATTGGCCGAAGTGGAACTAAATGCCAACCCCTATTATAGAGGAATGAAACCAACGAAAGAAAGTAACACCTTTGTTTCAGATGAAATATGTTTTACAGCAGTAAGGATGAGTGAACATTTAAACGCAAAAGCCATTGTAGGGATGACCCATTCGGGATATACCGGTCTTAAAATAAGTTCATTCCGGCCCAACTGCGATATTTTTGTATTTACACATAACCATTCAATATTAACAACCTTGAATTTAGTTTGGGGACTAAGAGGTTTTTATTATAAAGACGAAGAAAGTACCGACAAAACCATTAGCGATGCTTTAGATTTTTTGAAAGTAAAAGGATATTTAAAAAATGGTGATATTGTGATAAACTGTGCAAGCATGCCTATTCAGGAAAAACAAAGAACAAACACTCTTAAGGTAAGTGTTGTTACCTAAATAATAAAAGGTTTATTTTTTAATAATCGGAAATAAGTATGGAAACTATAGTTAATAAAGTAGCTCAAAGCGGTTTGATAACCTTTAACCTGGAAGAATACTATGATAAAAATGAAAGAGTAATTTTTGATATTAAAGATTGCCTGTTTATGGGTTTAATATTAAAAGAAAAAGATTTTAGAGAATTTATTAAAACAAATGATTGGGAAAAATATAGAAATAAAAATGTAGCCATTACCTGCACTGCTGATGCTATTGTTCCAACCTGGGCCTATATGCTGATAGCGGCCAAACTTTCGGGCAATGCCAATTATTATGCCTTTGGAAATTTAGAAAATCTTGAAAATTCATTATTTCAAAAAGCATTATCAAATGTTGATGTTGAATTGTTCCGCAATAAAAAAATGGTAATAAAAGGTTGCAGCAATCTTCCGGTTCCTATAAATGCGTATGTTGAAATTTCACGTCTGTTACTACCTGTAGCCGCAAGCATTATGTACGGCGAACCATGCAGTACTGTTCCCATTTTTAAAAATAAAATTTAAAAAATAATTTGGATAAATAAAAAACCCTTTGAAAAATTTCAAAGGGTTTTTTATTAAGAAAATGAAAATTTTATTTTTCAGGATTACCCAGTTTACTGTGTTTTTTGCTATACCCAAAGTAAATTACAAATCCGATAGCTAACCAAACCAACAAACGCGACCAATTGGGCCAGCCCAAACCAAATATCATTGCTAAACAAACAATCATACCTAAAATTGGTACTAAAGGAACCCAGGGAGTTTTAAAATTACGATGAATTTCTGGATTCGTTTTTCGAAGTATCATTACACCGGCACAAACTAAAATGAAGGCAAATAAAGTTCCAATACTTGTCATATCGCCAACAATATCACCTGGAACAAAAGCGGCAAAGGAACCTACAAATACAAAAAATATTAAATTGGATTTATAAGGCGTACGAAATTTACGATGCAGCACACTAAAAACAGGAGGTACTAAACCATCACGGCTCATGGAGTAAAAAACACGGCTTTGACCCATAAGCATTACTAAAATAACAGAACTAAAACCTGCAAGAATAGCAACAGTAACCAACTTTGCCAACCAATCATACCCAGTCATATAAGTTTTAATTGCATAGGCAATAGATGCTTCTTTACCTTGATTACGAAAATCATCAATAGTAGCTACCCCGGTAAGAACATGCGCAAATAATATATAAAGAACCGTACAAATAGCTAAAGATCCTAAAATACCAATAGGCATGTCGCGTTTTGGATTTTTTGACTCCTGAGCTGCGGTACTAACAGCATCAAAACCAATAAATGCAAAAAACACAACACCGGCCGCCCCTAATATTCCCATAATTCCTCCGTAATTATGATCCACTCCCTGACTATCGGCATAAATAGTAGCCTCAGGTATATAGTTAGCATGATTTACAGGATTCATGAATGACCATCCAAAAACAATAAATAAAATAACTATGGCAACTTTGGTTATAACAATAATTCCGTTAACCCATGCCGATTCTCTGGTACCTCTGATTAAAAGTAGCGATAACAAAAGGATGATGAACAAAGCAGGTACATTCATGATTCCGGTAGCCCCCAAAGTAGACGTTTCAAAAGGGGAGTGACACCATTCGTAAGGTATATGCATCCCAATGTATTCTAATAATTTATTAAGGTATTCACTCCAGGCAATACCTACTGTGGCAGCCCCTAAAGCATATTCCAAAACTAAATCCCAACCAATTATCCAAGCCATAAATTCACCCATGGTAGCATAACTATAAGTATAGGCACTACCTGCAATAGGAATCATACTTGCAAATTCAGCATAACACAACCCAGCCAATGCACAACCGATTGCTGCTATGATGAATCCGATAGTTACAGAAGGTCCTGCATTATTGGCAGCGGCAGCCGCGGTTCTAACAAAAAGACCGGCACCAATAATTGCACCAATACCAAGAGCAATAAGATTTCCGGCAGTGAGTGTTCGCTTTAATGTTTTCTCATCGTCAATCTCATTCTCATTAGCTTCCCTCGTTAGTAAGTGAATGTCTTTCTTAATAAATAAATTTCCCATAGTTTTTACTTCGCCAAACATACACGAAAAATCGCAATTACAAAATTATGGTTTTAAAAAAATCATATATCTCAAAATAGTTATGCAATAAAAAAGGGTTGCATTACTGCAACCCTTCTAAATATTTTATACTAAATTAATACTGCCATAAATCATGTTCAAATATGAACAGGTCATTTTTAATCCTGTCACTTTCAAGTTGAGCAGCTATACCATCGTCTTTAAACTCATCAAAAAGATTAATATCCAAGTCGTAAACGTTAGATTCTTTGACAATATAACTTGAAAACATTCTCATTTGAAAAAAGTCGTCGTACGACATTCTTGCTGCATCATTCATGGTATTAAACAACTCTATATTTACAATTATAGGTCTTAAATCATCCATTTTTACCCAATAAATAGGCTGCTCTCCTAATTCAACACCAGCAAAAATAGGTTTGTACAGGGGGGCAATTGCAATAATTTTAGCTCTAAAATCAGAATAATTATGATCAAATATCCAATCTTCCATAATTCTGTATTTTTTTATAGAAGCAGGATCGAAAGGTATTGTTACTGTAGAATCGAGCGGGTTATCCGGATCTAAAGGATTTTCGACCTGAGTTACAAAATCTCTGGTTCCACGCTTCAAAATTTCTTCAGGAGTAAAAATTGACATCAAAGAATCATTACGATAGGGTTTTAAAACACCTTTCATAACGTTATCATGAATAACTCTATAAAATGGGCTACGTGGCCAATCCATAACCTTATTCATTTTTTCACGCACATCAATAACCCTATCTATACGTTTCGAATGTCTAACATTCGCTTCACGAATATACCGGTAAGGAATTACTTTTCGTTCTGCCACAGCAGTTTTCGGGAAAGTCCAATCTTCATACTGAGCCATAGCACTTCCAAAAGTACTAAGCACAATTATTGTAAGGATTATATGACGCATAATTTTCATCTTTTTTATATAATAGTAATAGCTATCGGTGCTAATCTCTTTCTAATACCGGCAGGACCTACTGCCTGAATATCATCTACAAGTACCTTGTCGCCTTTTTTGGCTCTTGTTATAAAACTTTTCAACTGAGACGTTATGGATGCACTGGTTCCTGATACTGCTTCAGCTTGTCCTCTTTTAGGAACATAAAGCGCACTGTAACTAGTTACTGTAAATGTTATACCTTCAAACACAAAATTGGGAAGTACAGCTTTAATTGTATTTTGTGCTAACAATGCTGCAGCAGGTGCAGGGCCACTTTCTAAAGTCCCAAACATAGATTCAGGCTTTGGAACAGACTTAATCCTGTACATTTTTTCTCCCATTTTGCGGGTTGAGCCATCTTTCATCCTAACATTTGCCACAATGGTGGCTCCAGTAAGTGATGATGTACTAACCTTGGCTACATAACCATTGCTGCTTTTTGAAAGACTTGTTCCGGCTGGGCCACTTATACTGGCAATAATATCGTTAGGAGAATAACCAGCAACAGAAATAGAAACCGGATTTTCCAAACCAATATATAATACATTCATTTTATCGGCCGAAATCGTAGCCGCCCCTTGAAAAGCCTGATATTCGGCTTCAAACGGATAATCTTCGGTACCCTTTGGGCCCTTAACCTGTATTACTCCTTTCCATTGGAAAGTTCCCTGAGTAGAAGGTCTTACTGTGTAAATCCCTTTTCCTTCTTCCATGGGCAATGCTCTGCCATTAACAATAACAGGGTTATCAGCTTTTGTATTAGAAGCCACAAGAATTACCTCAGCCTTATATTCAGAACCAACCATTACAGCTGTTGAATTAGCAATAACCTTAGGTTCTAATCTGTCGAACGATACTTTTTTAATATCTATATTCTTAGCCAAAACCTCTATGATATCTGCCTCTGTATTTCTACAGTCATTCTGCATTTTTGTCAACATAGTAATCACACCAGCTAAAGGAGAGTGTTCAAAATACATTTCAGCCCAGCCTGGATAATTATTTTTATCAAATTCAGTTTTAAGGTTGGTAATATTTGTAATACGGGTAACGTCTGATGGATCTATTTCTACCCCTTTACCTGTTTTTAATTCTGCAATTAAAGCAATGCGGGTGTCATTAACCTTTTTGGTTAATTCCTTAGCCTTTGCATCATCAGGGTTTTTAAACAAATAATTTGCATGCAATTCGATATTATCTGCCTCTTCAAGCTCAGTTGTATCTTTTTCACCCGGCTTAGCCTCTTTACGTCCATCTGTTCTTCCGATAAGGGCTTGCTTTAGTTCTTCGATATACTTAACAAACTCACCTGATAGTTGCTTAACTTTCAATGCACGATCGTAATAGGGTTTCACTTCCTCAGGTCTGTTCTTTGCTTGTTCCTGAAGAGCCGCCAAAATATTTTGATTTTTCTTGTCAACGTTTACATTGGCTTTATTAAAACTCACTTCCATTAAGTGAAAAGCCTTTAAAATTTCCTTCGACACATTCAAGGCAAGAAGCGCTGTTAACACGAGATACATCATGTTAATCATCTTCTGCCTTGCCGATAGTTTTCCACCTGCCATATTATTCTATTTAATTATTACGTTTAAAAAAAATATTTTAATCAATTATGGTCTCATTGCTGTAAGCATTCCACCATAAACTTTATTCAATGCCGTTAAATTGCCTTGAAGGTCATTAAATGTTTCACCTACACCAGTCATCTGTCCTGAAACATTTTTTAAAGATTCCGTTGAATCAGCTAATGAATTTAAAGCATCCACCGCACGTGTATAAGTGGAACTCATAGAATTCATGCTATTTGAAGCTTTTTGAACGTTTTCAGCATATTCTTTTGTTGCTAAGGTTGCATTAGACAAATCAGCCATATTGCTAACATTTGAACTCAAAGATTTTAAACCAACTCCAAGGCTTTCAACCAACTCCGGACCAATTTTAGCTTCCGCCAACATTTTATCTAATTGCTGGGCTACTGGATCTGCTTTTTTCTTTGGACCAGTATCCATACCTGCTAATTCTGGATAAACCAACGTCCAGTCTAATTCCTGGTGAATTGGTTCGAATGCTGATATAAAGAAAATAATGGCCTCGGTAGTCATACCCGCAATTAAAAACTGATCGGCTAATGGCCAGTGCATAATTTTAAATAACGCACCAATAATAACAATGGAAGCTCCAATACCATAGGACATTGCCATTAACTTCTTAAATCCTTTGCTTTCAAATACACTTTTGCTCATGTTTGTAATGTTTAATTTATTTGTTGTTTATATTTATTTACTTATTTCTGTGCTGCCACATACCCTCCATTAGGATTAACCGAAAACAGCTTAATTTATTTTATCTTTTATCTAAGGCTGAACGTCCTATATATGTTTGCACACATCTAAAACCTACATAAGATTTACACGTATCCTGATACTCATAGGTACGACTTCCATTTTGAATAAAATAGGCTATATCTTTCCATGATCCTCCGCGAATAACTTTACGTTTCAAAGAAATAGGCTCATCTTCACGGGCATCATATTGAAAATCGGGGTTTAAGTCATGTGCAATTTGGTGGGTTGATTCAGAATAAGCATTTATTGTCCATTCAGCCACATTACCTGCCATATTATACAACCCATAATCATTAGGGAAATAAGCATCTGAACGCACCGGATACATTCCACCATCTCCCATATAATCGCCACGGTTCGGTTTAAAATTAGCTAGGAAACAACCTTTACTATTTCTTGTATAAGGGCCACCCCAAGGGTACATATTATTATCTCTACCACCTCTTGCAGCATATTCCCACTCAAACTCTGTTGGCAATCGGAACTCTTCTGTAATAGGTTGCCCTATATCTTCCCAATAGCGGTTCAACCATTCTGTTCTCCATTTGCAAAAAGCCTTTGCTTGTTTCCAATTTACACCTACTACCGGATAATCATCATATTTTGGATGCCAAAAATATTGACGGGTCATGGGTTCATTATAGCTGAATGCAAAATCCCGAATCCAACATAATGTATCAGGATAAATAGGAAC
>JBJXDS010000112.1:0-3054 GCA_046154525.1 Bacteroidia bacterium | reverse complement strand
ATATTTTAGATAATCCTTTTGCACCACTGAGCTAAATTTAAAATTTAGTTTTTTAAATTGTTTGTCCCATTGAAGCATGGTTTTATGAATATTGTCAAATTGTGCAGCGTCCGAACTTTCCATAAGTAAGGTTGGCGGAATTTGCCTTTCGGCAAAGGTGCCCCAATAGCTAATTTTAAAATTTCCGCTTTTTTTTGATTGGTATCCCGATTCATGCATTACCGATAAAGTTTTTCCCCGGGCGTTGGTTAAGTTTTCCTTTGGGTTTCCTGCTTCGGAACGATTATTAAATGGATAATTATTTTGTGTAGCTGAGTAAAATGCCTTGGTGGTATTAATCCATTTGTTTTTTAAATAATAAATTTTAAAACCCCCGTTGTAAGTTTCAAAACTGCCCATGGTTTGCAAAACTTCAGCCGAAAATCCTTTCTGTTTTTTTTGAGGGTTATTCAAATTAATACTCCCACTTATGGCCCCGCTACCTTGCAAGCTACCTGCTATTCCGGGCAAAATCAGAGCCTCATCAAATAAAAAAGAAGGAACAAGATTTAAATCATATTGCCCGTGAACGGGGCTATTAATTGAAATACCGTTCCATGTAATGGTCGTTTGCTGGGCACTACCACCCCTTAACGATGACGAAGCTAAAACTCCTGGCCCATAGCTACGGATAACCAAACCACCCGAAGCATCTAAAAGCGAAGCTAAAGATGATGACATAAAAAAAGGTTTTAAAAGACTGTCAGGTTTGTCGGTTCTGCTGCCATTATTATAAATTTCTATCCGGGTTGTAACTGTTACGCCTGTTAAACTTCCACCACATACTGAATCATTTTGCCCTAAAACAGGCAAAGCAAAAAAGACAAATAAATAGATAATGTTATATCTGTTCATAATCAACGCTGCTTTTGTACCCGAAAGCAAGAATTTTAATTGTTAAAAAAACAGCAGGTTTTCTGACTCATTCCATGTTTTGCAGCCTTCCCATCCGCCTTAGGCGCACAGTGGCTAAAAAGGTAAGCAAAACATTAGGGTGGAATATACAGCAGCGGGCACTGTCCCCGGATTTCACGGGATTCCCTTACACCGGTTTTTCAATGGCGAAAATAAATGAAATGCATCATATATTTTTTAGTATTCTTTCCGTTAATATTGTCATTGGTAATCTATATGAAAAAAATAGTTAGTTTTTCCTCCCTTCTTCTTTTATTCTTGGCCTCCACGGCTCAAATCCGAACTACAATTTATCAAGGCAGAACCGTTAACATATTTCCATACCGCATCCAGATTGACAATTATCAAGGATATGAATCAAGAAACTCACTTTTTGAAAATTTATCAATCCCTTATTGTCCTGAAAAATTAGAGGATGGGGAATATGTAATTTATTATAAACCTGAAATTAATTTGGATGATGTTAAATCGGTTGAAAAATTTGCAAAAGGCGATACCATTCTTATAGCGGCAAATTTTTCAATTACTAATGGATTAAAAGATGGCCCGGTATGTTTTTACGAATTCCTTGATCAGAAAGTACCCATTGCCTCTGGATATTATACGGCCGATGTAAAAATCGGGCTATGGACAACCAATACCAAAAAAATTAAGGCCAAAACAGAATTTAAGGCAGGTGTGCTGGATGGGGATTTTGAATATTTGGAAAAGCGAACCAAATTGATGTATAACGGAACGTTTAAAGATGGAAAAATAAATGGTGTTTGTAACGGGTATAAAGGCAAAAAATTAGTTTACATGATGACCTTTAAAAATGGGCTCACTTATGGCCCGTATTTTTTTTCACTAGGAATGTTTAACGAGGGTGATGCTACCGGGGAAGTAGATAGCTATAAGGGATTTAGAATTGGTGATATTGATTCAATTACCCAGATTTACGATAAAAAAGGTAAACTTATAAGCGGCTTAATAAATTCATTTACGGCCCTTAAAGGTATGGATACCACAGAGCCAGAGTGGTTTTTGTCGGCTGATAAATTAGGAATCAATAAAAATGAAACGTTTATGGGTAATCCCGATTATTTTACCCGAACAGTATATACCAATTGCTATCAGGTGGGGAAAAAAGAAAGCCGGATTAATAATTATTTTTTGATAAACGGTGAAATAAAAATACCTTTTGTGCAACTGGATGAATTAGGCGATACCATATTAAAAGTGGAAAGATGGGAGAATACTCCAAAACATAAAAAAATAAAACTTATTCGCAAAGGTTACGATTTAAAGCATCAGCTAAATTTTATAAGTGAGGCACATATTACCATAATTAAAGGTATTGATGGATTGCCCAACCGATGGCAAAAAGAAGAATTAATTAGAAGTGAATCGTTTTCAAAAAAAGAAATTACAAAAATAATAACCCTTAATAGACCACTGCCGGGTTTTAAAGGGTTTGTGATAAAAAAAGACTCCACGTGTAAAATACTCCGCAAAACCATGATGCCATTTGAAACAAAAGAAACAATTAAAATTGAGGTTTTGGATTTTGAAATTGTAAACACATCCTGGATTAGTTATAAAGCCAATATACCAGATACATTCAGCTATTCTTATCCCGATTGCACCTATCAATTATTGGGCAACGATACCCTTGAGGTGAAATCGAAAGATTATATTTCCGAACATCTTTCCAGCACATTTACCCGCAAAGTTTGCCTTTCAGATAGTTCCGAAATTTATTTGGGGAGTGCTAATATTATCAATGTAAGAGATGCTTGTAGTATTTGGGATGATAATTCAAATAGTTTCATTGGAAAGGACGGAAATACACTTTATTACAAGAACAAACCGTACACCGGAGGGCTAAGTATTGAGCGTAAAAAAAGCAAAAAAGTAAAACGGTATGAATCTAAAATTGACCATGAGGTTAAGTATGGGAATCTTTACCTAACCCAATGGGTGCATACAGACAGGATGCGGCTTCATTTGTTATCAAGATTGTTTCGCAAATTCAGAAAGGTAAGCAACGAATATGAAACAACTGTAGCTCGAGGAATAAATAATAATGAGAATGTAGAATATACATTTAATTACAGATCG